>CAJXHW010000098.1 GCA_913054565.1 uncultured Kordia sp.
CAATACATACCGCAGCGCCTAATAAATTAAATACAATTGATACTGTGGTTGAAGTAGGCATACCTAATGTATTGAATATGTCTAAAAGCAAGATGTCAGTTATCATTACCGCCATGAAAATAATCATGATTTCATTAAACATAAAATTACCCGGAACAAAAATTCCTTTTCTGGCAACTTCCATCATACCACTTGAAAATAAGGCACCACATGCAATACCAATACTGGCAACTACCATAATGGTTTTAAAAGATACTGCTTTAGATCCTATAGCAGAGTTTAAAAAGTTAACAGCGTCATTACTAACTCCTACAACCAAATCGATTACAGCTAGAATCCCTAGCGCTATAACCATAAAAAGATAAATATTATCCATAATTTAAACTTAATTTATTGAAAGTTTCAGCGGCAAAACTACCCTAAAATAAAAATTTTAATGTTAAGGTAATGTTATGAATTCTTATTGAAAATTTAAAAATATGCTGCTTTCAAAATGTTTTTTAATCAGGTTTGTGTGTTAAAAATGAATGTCAAATTGCAGGCGGTACTGTAAGCCACTAGCATTTCCATCTGTAATTTCGTAGCTTAAGTCAGTTTGAACTTTAAGTTTGTGACCTACTATAAACTTTGATGCTCCCAATGTATATTGATCGGTTGAAAAGTCATTACCGTAATATTTAACTGTTGTGAAACGCCCTGCAACCTCCCAGTTAGATTTACATAAATAACCAGCTTGTAAATTCGTTGAGCTTCCTTTAGAAACGGAATCTCCTGTAGGTGTTCCGTCTGTATTAACAGCAATTGCTTCACTAACATCTCTATTGGCATATTCACCCATAAATGAGAATCCTTTATATTTGAACATAGCATCAACAAATACGGTACTTACGTTAGTTTCAAAAAAGCCACTTTCACTATCGTTTATCATGTAACTTCCTTGGCTTCCTTTACTTTTTACGGCTTTGTCGTTCAAGTTATATGTAGCTCCAACTGCTAATTTTGGTGAGGTTTCTCTTTTTAAATCACTACCAAAATAATCTCCTTTGCCTTTAAATTCACCAAATGGCAAAAGTTCAATTCTAGCTGTATATTGATGTCCTCCTATATTTCCTGTAGTGACATTTCTTCCTTCTCCTTGGGAAATTGAAAACATGTCACGCACTAAAAATTTGTTTGATAGGTTAAAATGATGTCTTATCTGAAGGCCTAAATCACGATCAATATTAAAGTTTTTGTTAAGCATTGAGCGGTCAACAAATTGTAAGTTTGCGGATGATATTACGCGTTCACGGTTTCCAGGTAATTTTGTTTGACCTGCCCATAAAGTAACGTTTTTGTAGAAATTCCATTTAACAACAGCGTCTAAAATATACCTAGGGGCATTGCTAGTATATTCAGAAGTTCCTCCAATATCGTTGTTGGATAAACCTAATTCAATTTTATAAGTTAATTTTGGAGTATAGGCAAAACCGCTAAATTTTAATCTTGCTCTTCTTATTAAAAAGCTGCTCTCTGGTCTTGAGTAATTTCCATCTGGGGTAATGTCCCAGGAATTAGCTGCTAAAAATTGCATTCTTGCGCCAACCTTCATTGTCCAAGTGCTATCTTTTCCTACTAAGTTAAAGAGTCCTTTTCCGAACTTAGGACTGGGTGTTTCTTGTGCTATTACAGACATAGTTACCAAACTATATGCTACTAGCAATGTGTTTTTTAATGAGTTCATTGTGTTGTTTTGTTGTGGATTGCAAATAAACGAACTCCTATGTTACCAAATTGTTACCAAATTGTTTTTTAAATGTAAAATTATATTGTATATTTGACTATAGTGTTTAACCTTTTAAAAAATTAGTTATGAAAAAGTTATTGGTATTAGTTGTGTTTATGTTTGGAGTTGTTTCTTTTGCTCAAGAAAAGAAAGTCAACGTGGTGCAAAAAGGAGATATCTATGAAGCTACATATTTTCATGATAATGGGGAAATAGCACAACAAGGATATTTTAATACTGCTGGTAAACTACAAGGTACTTGGGTTAATTTTGATGTAGAAGGGAATAAAATTTCTCTTGGGAACTATGAGAATGGAAAAAAAGTAGGGAAGTGGTTATTTTGGTCTTCTGATAAACTAACTGAGATAGATTATAGAAATTTTAAAATGAACGAGGTTAATCAATGGAATAATAAAACCATGTTAGCTATTTCAAAATAAATTTTTAGAGAATAAAAACAAAAAAAGGCTTTCCGCATGGAAAGCCTTTTTTTGTTTTTGGCTAATTAATATTATAAACCAACTGACCAGTTAGCTCCCCAACTGCTTACGTTAGTTCCTGTTCCGTTTCCATTACCAGAAATGAAATCAGCTTCAGTAAAAGTTTCTCCAGTATCGTTTTTCATATTTAATATTACATCTGTGAATGTTGCATCTGTTACCTGTAAGTCATCAGAAATTACCCCAGCACCTGTTGGATTGTTACCTGAGTCACCATCTAAATCAAACCCTTCTTCAAACCCATCTATTAATACATTTGTAAAAATACCTTGAGTTCCAGCTCTTAAACGTACGGCTTCATTTCCTGTAGTTGATCCTAATCCAATAATTGTTAAGTTTGTAACGTTTGGTTTTGAGAAAAAGATAGGGCTTGAGTTATTTCCAATGTCTGTATTGTATCCATCAGCTTCAATACCTTTGTCGTGATCTGCACCATGCTTAATATAAACATCAGTTAAGGTTCCAGAAAATCCTTCAGTCCAATCTACTGAATCATCTTGTGCATTAATAACAATAATGTTGCTAACGTTTACTGTGCCTCCAAAAAATTCAATACCATCATCTCTTCCTTCGTAAGCCTCAATGTATTCTACAGTAGTACCGTTTCCTACACCGTAAAAAGAAATACCGTTATTTTCAGTTTGCCCATCTGCAGAACCTCCAGAATACTCAACACGCACATAACGTAAAGTTCCTGAGTTATCATTTGCATCTGTACCACCGTATGGTAAACCACCAATCTCAGAGGTAGATGTTGCAGAACCTGAAACAGAATTTATTGGAGCATCACCTAATAAGATTAAACCTCCCCAGTCTCCTGCTTGTGGGTTACTTGAGTTTGAAGTTAATACAATTGGGTTATTTGCAGTTCCGTTTGCCATAATTTGTGCACCTTCAGAGATAGCAATATAAACATCAGGTCCTGAAGCTAAAGCTTGTACAGTAGTTCCTGCTGGAATTGTTAAAGTTGTCCCTGAAGTCATTATTAATGGTCCGTTAATAACGTAGTTAATGTTAGCATCTAAAGTTAAGTCAACGTTGTATGTTCCAGATAAATAAACTACATCGCCTCCGTTTCCAGATCCGTTTCCGTTATTATAAGTGTTGTTAATTGTAATGTCAGCTGTGTCATCTGTACTACAAGATGCTAAGAATAATGCTGATAAAGCTAAAGTAAATAATAAATTACGTTTCATTTTTTAGTTTGATTAATTGTTGTTGTTAAAGTTATGTTTGTTTAAAAATTGTATTTAAATTGTAATCCTACATTAATTCCTTTTTTGTACTCAGATAAGATTACGTCTCCACCTTCTGCAGGAACATTTTCTCTTAAAATTGTAATACTTGGATCTAATAAGTTTTTAGCGCTAAAATTTAATTCTGCATGTTCCCCAATCTTATTTTTTAAGATAAAGTCAAGAGTGCCAAATCCTTTTTCTATTTTATTAGAAATGTTACCAGAGCCTAATGAATAAACACGGTCAGAAAAGTATGTGAATACTAAATTGGCCATTGGTTTGTAGTTTCCTAATGTTGGTTTGTAACTTAAGTCGGTATTAAGTATAAATGGTGAAGCACCTTGAAGTTGATCACTTGTTCTGTCAAAACTTACTGAATAAGCCCCGTTTGTAGCTTTTAAATCTTGTTGTGTGTGCATGTAGGTTGCGTTAAGACCAGCAGAAAGTTTTGATTTATCATCTTCATTTTTCATGATGGTTTTACGGATATCTAATTCTACACCAAAAATATCAGCTTTATCTCCGGTTCTAAAATAACGTTCTGTACCAGTTGCGTCAATTGCTGTTACAAGGTTTATAGGGTCATGAATTTGTTTTGCAAAACCGGCAAGTGATAATAATTCTTCTTTTCCAAAAAACCATTCATATTTTACATCAAAATTGAAAACTTTCGAAGTTGTTGATCCTAAATCACTATTTATCAAATCTTGATTTCCACCAACTCGATCAGTTACCCCTACATATACAAATGGTGCTATTTCTTTAAATTCAGGGATAGAAGCTGTTTTACTAAAGGCAAAACGTAAATTAGCATCATCAGTTAATTTGTATTTAACATTTAAACTTGGTAAAAACAGTGTTTCATTGGTTTCAATAAATCCTGGGTCAGTTGCAGAAACATTGATAACATTATATGTTGTTTTTAAATTGATGTTTTCTACTCGCACACCTGGTACAACCAATAATTTTTCGTTCACATTAAAGTCTGCTGTAATATAACCTGCAAATACATCTAAGTTTCCTTTGTAAGTGTTTTCTCTTAAGCCAGGGAAGTTGATTTGTCCAACACCATTTTCTGGATCAATTGCATTAATAACATAAGTATTATATAATACACCTTGGTTTGCAATGTTGAAAAATGAATTTAAATTATTGACGTCTGTTATTTCGTAATTAGTGTCTATAATGTTATATCCATAACGGCTGTTTTCAAAATTACGTTCTTTTGTTCTTCCGTTTAAACCGAAATTAAGTGTTACCTCTTCAGAAGCTTCGTAAGTTGCATTTATGTAACTTGTTAACTCAGTATCATCAACTTTTTGAAAATAACGTTGATTGTCAAAAGAATTGTTTGTAAAAAAAACAGGATTAGTGTTAGGGTCATTATCAAGAGAAAAATGATAATCTTCTAAACTAATTCTTTTTCTGTCTGGTTGGTCAGCAAATACATTGTTAAGGCCAATTCCCCAATTCACATTAATTTTCTTACCTATTTTATGTTCACCTAATAATTGATTTACAAATATTTTATCTTGACTAAACTGCGAGTTCATTTGATAATAACCACCCTCTTCACCTGATTGAGCATCTCTGTTAAATCCTTTTCCTCCAATACCATAGTACCCAATTTCATCAGATGAACTATTAATGAATAATGAGTTGAATTTGAACTTAGTGTTGTTTGTAGCCTTATATGTAAGGTTCAACATTGTGTTGGTAGTGGTGCTGTATTCATACTCTTCAACTTCAGGGAACAATTTACTGTATGTTCCTGCGTAGTTAGCAGATTGACCTTTTCTGTATTTGTAATCATTTTCAAAGCCAGCAGTAATGAAAAAACTTAAACGAGAATCATTTTTGAAATCAAATGATTTTCCTCCAACAACACTCACTCCGGTGTTTATAGGTGTTCCTGCTTCAATAGGGTCTACACCGTGTGACATTACAATAGAATACGGGTTATGTTCATATCTTGTGTAAAATCCTAAAGACCCTGTTCCGTCATTTTTCATAAATGTTTTTCCGATAGCATTACTGTTAAATCCGGTATTTACAGAAGCATCAAAAAAACCATTACCATTATATTCTTTAGAAACAATGTTTACATTTCCGGCAGCAAAGTCACCATATAGGTTAGAGTTATATGCTTTGCTAATTTCTACATTTTTAATAACATCAGATGAGAATAGGTTTAAATCAATGTTTTTGTTTTCAATTTTATTAGATGGTAATGACAATCCGTTTAGTGTTGTGTTTAAATACCTGTCTCCTAAACCTCTAACATAAACACTACTTGAACCTTCTTGTTTTGACACCCCTGATATTTTAGCTACTGCGCCAGCAGCATCACTAATACCTTTGTTTGACATTTCTTGAGCTCCAATGGCTTGTTTAATACTAATTGCTTTTTTTTGATCTAGCATTAAGGCAGTTGTAGACTCTCTGTTTACATTAGTAGTAATAATAATTTGTTCAAGTGAATTTGCTTTTAAAGTAATATTCACCACTTTTTTCTCGTTTGCAGTCAATGTTACTGTTTCGCTTGTTGTATTGTATCCAACGTAACTAAACTCTAAAGTGTAAGTGCCAGGACTAAGTGCTAAAGTGTAGTTTCCGTCAAAATCAGTTTGAGCTCCAGTAGTTGTGTTTTTAACAATAACTGTTGCTCCAAATAACGGTTCGTTATCCATTTCTCCATCCAAAATTTTTCCAGATATTTGAGTGTTTTCTTGTGAGTAAGAAAAGCTTGTAAGTAGAATAATAAATAAGAAAACTTGTTTCATTTTTTGTGTAATTATTTTTCTGCAAATAAAGTCCAGGAAAGTATTTTTTAAGTTAAGCGGTTATGACTTTTATGTTATGTTAATGTAAAGTGATTTTGTCAGAGAAATTATTAGTTAATAAAATTCTAAAAAAAGGGAATAATAACTTGTTTCTGTTATTTTTGTAATAAATTCTAATCATTAGTGTTTAAATCTTATAGTATATTATTACTCTCATTAGTTTTGACTTTGTCAATACTAGCTCCTGCTGTATTATCATTTATTAATGATAATTGTGAGATAGTTTTAATAGAATGTAATGAAGAAGATTCTGAAGAAAAAGAAATTGAAACTTTTGATAATGAAGAGGGTGAAGAAGAAAAATCTATACGTCTTTTATACGCTTCTCTGTGTTTTAATAAATCATTTGTTTTAAA
>CAJXHW010000099.1 GCA_913054565.1 uncultured Kordia sp.
TAAAGTGGTTACAATATAAATGGATATTGTACGCAACCCCATTTTTTTAATTTTAGAAATATCTTTTAAATCAGACACCCCTTTAATTAATGACGCTAAAATTAACGGTACAGCAATTAACTTTAATATGTTGATAAAAATAGTTCCGAAAGGTTTTACCCAATCACCTACAAATCCTTTACCGCCATCAACAGAATTCATTATAAACCCAAAAATGATTCCTAAAACCATTCCTATTAATATCTTCCAATGTAATGCTATTTTTTTCATGTATTATAATCTGTTTGTTCGGTTTATTAAATAATTATCTGCTAGTACCAACGCTGCCATTGCTTCAACAATAGGCACAGCTCTTGGCACAACACAAGGATCATGACGCCCTTTACCTGTCATTTCTATAATATTCCCATACTTGTCTAACGTATTTTGTTTTTGCATGATAGTTGCTACGGGTTTAAAAGCCACACGGAAATAAATATCCATCCCATTACTAATCCCTCCTTGTATTCCGCCAGATAAGTTTGATTTTGTAGAGCCATCAGTATTAAACAAATCGTTATGTTCACTCCCTTTCATTTTTGCGCCACAAAACCCACTACCATACTCAAAACCTTTTACAGCGTTTATTGAAAGCATCGCTTTACCTAAATCAGCATGTAATTTATCAAATACTGGTTCTCCTAAACCAATTGGTACATTTTGTAACACACAGGTTATCGTACCTCCAACAGTATCACCCTCTTTTCTTATTTGCTTAATAAAGGCTTCCATTTTTTCAGCAGACGCTTTATCCGGACAACGTACAGGGTTTGTTTCTATTTTTGAAAAATCTAAATCTTGATATGGTTTATCAATAAAAATATGACCAACTGAAGATACAAATGCATTAATTTTAATATCTGATAATATTTGTTTTGCAAGAGCTCCAGCCACTACTCTACTTGCCGTTTCACGTGCTGAACTTCTGCCGCCTCCGCGATAATCTCTAAAACCATATTTCTTTTCAAAAGTATAATCTGCATGAGATGGACGGAAACTGTCTTTTATATGAGAATAATCGTGTGATTTCTGATTGGTATTATGAATAGCAAAACCAATTGGTGTTCCTGTTGTTTTCCCTTCAAATATCCCTGAATAAAACTCCACGGCATCTGGCTCTTTACGCTGTGTGACAATGCTTGATTGCCCTGGTTTTCGTCTGTTTAATTCATTCTGAATAGCCTCTATATCAACATCTAAACCAGATGGACAACCATCTATAACACCACCAATAGCCTTACCATGAGATTCACCAAAAGTTGTGATTTTAAAAAGCTTTCCAAACGTATTACCTGACATTCTATTTTGTTTTGAACAAATGTAAAAAATTGCAGCGTGCTTTACTATTTATTTCTTTTCAAAAAAAATATACTATTTTTAACACATAATCTGTTACATTATTTAATGTCAGTCGTCTTTATAACATTAATCAACCAAAACATTACCATGAAACTAACTTCAAAACACATTAACTATTTATTTTTAATACTTATTACAGGAACACTTTTATCTTGTTCAAGTGATGATGATGAAACTGGCACATCAGGGTCAACAGCTGTATATTTCCCGCTAACATTAACCAATGACTGGACTTATGATGTCACTACAGATGACAATACTAACCCAACAACAAGCACTACAGATGTTATTACTGTAGATGAAACTACCGTTATAAACACAAAAGAGTATTATGGTATGAGTTCTAGTGTTGGAAGCTCTGGGACAATGACACAATTATTTGATCAAAATTATTTTAGATCTGAAGCTGGTGTTTTTTATACAGATGGTAACTTTACTTTACCATTAAGCAATTTTGGAGGTACTGATATTGTTATCACCCTAAATGAAGCTAAATTAATAGATGACAGTAAAGCTAGCGGAACTGTTTTAGAACAGCAGTCTGGAACAACAACACAAAATATAGGCGGATATGATTTAAATGTTGAATACACCTTTAAAACAGTTCAAAGAGAAACTTTAAATAACCATACTGTAGAAACAGTGGTTTATAATGATATTGTAAAATCAGACATCATATTAAGCGTGAAAGTGTCAACCACTGTTGATATTGGTGTACCAATTAATATCACACTACTTGACACTCAAGATGTATTAACAATCACTAATTTTTACGCTAACGGTATTGGGTTAATTGATTCAACTTCTCTTTTCACTTATCAGTTAGAGGATTTATCAGCTCTACCTATTACAATACCAATTCCTGAAACTGCTACAATAACAACAACTCAGAGAATAAGCAGTTACACTTTAAATTAATTTTTAAAAGCCCGTAACAACACACTTATCGGATGGAGTGCAACGCGTTGCGCTCCATCTTTTATTTGATGCCTACAGCTAGTTCCATTAGCTACAATAATAGTTTCTGAAGTGGCTTTTCTTACAGAAGGAAATAGGGTTTGTTCCCCTACCTTCATACTTACTTCATAATGTTCTTTTTCATACCCAAAACTACCAGCCATACCACAACAACCTGACGTTATGATAGTTGGTGTATAGTTTTTAGGTATGTTTAAAATATCAAAAGTTACTTTCTGATTACTCAATGCTTTTTGATGGCAGTGATTATGGATTTTTAAAACCTTAGACTCTTCTGTAAACTGATTTGAAGTGATATGACCTAATGCAATTTCATTAGCTAAAAACTCTTCTATAAGATAGGTGTGCTCAGCAATATGTTTAGCAGATTCTATGTCATCTACCAAACGTTTATACTCATCCCTAAAGGTCAAGATTGCTGAAGGTTCTATACCTAAAAGTGGGGTGTTTGCAGATATTTTATCTTTAAATAATGCCACATTTTTTGTCGCTACAGCTTTTGCTTGCTCTAAAAACCCTTTAGAAATAAATGTTCTACCACTTTCATTGTGGTTTACTAATAATACATTATATCCTAATTTAAAAAGTAAACTATAAGCATCCAAAGCTATTTGTTTGTCTAAATAATTAGAAAATTCATCAATAAAAAGATATACTGATTTTTTAGGGTTAGGTTGTAAAAGAGTATTCTTTTTTAAGTAACGAAAAGCCGATTTTGAAACCAAAGGCAAACTTCGTTCTGAAGCTACACCATTAATTTTTTTCAAAACACTTGATGTAACCACATTTGAAAATAAAAAATTGCTGATTGCTGGCATTTTTGATGCCAACTGATTCATTCTAGTATTATATGCAAATAATTTTGAGCGTAAACTAAATCCATTTTGCTTTTGATATTGGTATAAAAACTCCGATTTCAATACCGCAACATCAACATTACTCGGACACTCACTAGCACAAGCTTTACAACTCAAACATAAATCTAAAGAATCTTTAATTTCTTTATGATTAAACTTATTCTTCTCTTCTGAATTTGTTAAAAACTCTCGTAACACATTAGCTCGAGAACGGGTTACATCTTTTTCATCTTTTGTTGCTCGGTAACTCGGACACATAGCACCACCTGCAAAAACATCTTTTCTACAATCACCAGAACCATTACACTTTTCTGCTGCACGTAAAATACCATGTGAATCTGAAAAACTCATTAACGTTTTTATTTCTGGTTCTTCTCGTCCTACTTCATAACGTAAAGAAGTATCCATTTTTGGAGCGTCTACAATTTTTCCTGGATTAAAGATATTGTTCGGGTCAAACAATGCCTTTACCCGTCTGCAAAGTTGGTAATTTTTTTCTCCAATCATGATTGGTAAAAATTCAGCTCTTACAATACCATCACCGTGTTCACCACTAAATGATCCTTCATATTTTTTGGTTAAATGCGCAACCTCTGTTGTTATTTTTCTGAACAAGCTAACATCCTCTGCTTCTTTTAAATTTAAAATTGGTCGTAAATGAATTTCTCCCGCACCTGCGTGCGCATAATACACGGCCTGTTGTTTAAACTTATCCATTAACACCGAAAAATCGGCAATAAAATTAGCCAAGTCTGGTAACGCCACTGCAGTATCTTCAATACACGCTACGGCTTTTCTGTCACCTATCATATTACCCAACAACCCTAAACCCGCTTTTCTTAATTCTAATGCTTGGTTAATTTCTTGTCCTACTAAAATCGGATTCGCATAACTCAAACCTATTTTTTCTAAGTCTGTAATTAAACTTTTTGCTTTTTGTTTAGCTTCTTCAAGTGTTGGTGCTTTGAGTTCAAGCATCAAAATAGCTGCAGGATCATCTTCTATAAAAAAACGGTTTTTTGATTGAGTTGCGTTATTTTTTGTACAATCTAAAATGATTTTATCCATCATTTCACAAGTGTACAAATTATGTTTCATCGTGTTAGCCACATCATTTAAACAAGCGTTAATTGACTTATAATGTGATGCTATCATAACTGAAGCTTTAGGAGGCAAATCGTCTAACTGTAGTGTGATTTCTGTTGTAAACGCTAAAGTCCCCTCACTTCCTGACAATACATTACAGAAATTAAAATCACGTTCTCGCTTTTCAAATATGTTAGACCATAACAACTCATCAACTGCGTATCCTGTATTTCTTCGGTGAATTTCAGGTTTTGGAAACTCTTGTTCAATTTCATTTTGAGTTGCTTGTTGTGACAACTCTCTATAAATTTCTTGGTACAATCTACCTTCTAAATTATTTAACTTTAATTTTGCGTCAAACTGCGTTTTATTTAATGCTTTAAATTCCGCATTTGTTCCATCAGATAAAATTGTTTTCATACTCACAATTTTATCACGCGTTACACCATATTGAATAGATGTTGTACCAGAAGAATTATTACCAACCATACCTCCAATCATACATCTGTTTGATGTAGATGTATTAGGACCAAAAAACAATCCGTATGGCTTTAAATACACGTTTAAAGCATCACGAACAACACCAGGTTGTACAGTAATTTGTTTTTTATGAACATCTAAAGAAATAATTTCTGTAAAATACTTAGACACATCAACTACCAAACCTTCACCAACACATTGGCCAGCCAAAGACGTTCCTGCAGTACGAGGTATTAATGACAATTTATTCTCGTTTACAAAATGGATTAGCGTTTTAATATCCTGTTCGTTTTTAGGATACGCCACCCCTAAAGGTAGCTTTCTATACACAGAAGCATCTGTAGCATAAATGGTTTTATACAAATCATCATACCTCACCTCACCATTTATTGTCTTATGAAGCTGTTCTAAATTAGTTCTCATCATTATTCGCCTAAAATTATTGGTGCAGACCTATCAAAATTTGTTGTAAAACATATAAATGATTCTGTACCACCTACACCATCAATTTCATGTACTTTATCATATAAAACAGACCTTAAATGATCATTATCCTTTGCGTAAATCAATACAAAAATAGCATATTTACCAGATACGTAATTACATTCTGTAACTTCATCAATTTCTTTTAAAGCCTCTACAACTTTATCAGCAAATTGCGCTTCCTTTAATCGTATACCAACATATGATTTTGTATTGTAACCTATTTTTATTTCGTCTAAAACTAAATCGGCTTTTAAAATAATACCATCATCTTTCATTTTCTTTATACGCTGATGCACTAAAGAATTTGAAATTTTTAACTCGTCAGCAATTTTAGAAAATGCTTTACGCGCATCAGCTTTTAATGCTAGTAAAATTTGCTGGTCTATATAATCAAGTTGACTCATATTACTGCTAATCAATAGTTAAAATAATTAATTTGACATTTTTAAATCTTAAAATCTATTTGTTATAAAAAATAACTCATTCAAAAAGGCAAAATTAATCTCTTTTAGCTTTATAAAAAACAAAAATGACTTATTTTTGCATTTCAAAATTTTTATAGTAATGACAACAGAACAATTATTTGGTAAATTATGGGATGAGTATACAAACCGTACTCCTTCTGCAAAAAAAGTAAAAGAGTTATTTGAGGCTCAAGGGAACACAATTTTTAACGATCATGTAGCTTTTAGAACATTTGAGGATTCTCGTGTAAACATTGATGTTTTAGCAGAAACTTTTATCAACAATGGGTACGAATACAAAGGTGATTACCATTTTTCTAAAAAGAAATTATACGCAAAACACTTTGAACATAAAACAGATAAAGACGCACCTTTAGTTTTTATTAGCCAATTACTAACCTCAGAGTTTTCTGTTGAATTGCAATCAATCATCAAAAACACTTTGGATACTGTAGACTACGCTTCTGTACCAAATAATGAATTAATTTTCAAAGGACGTTTATGGCATACACCTAGTTATAAAACTTACATGCGTTTATTGGAAGAGTCTGAATATGCTGCCTGGCTATATGTTAATGGCTTTTGTTCAAATCACTTTACTGTTGACATTAATAAACTAGAAACATTCAGCTCTATTACAGATGTTAATTCATTTTTAAAAGCACATGGTTTTGAAATGAATGCTTCTGGAGGAGAAATAAAAGGTACAGCTGAGGAATTTTTAGAGCAATCAAGTATTTTAGCTGATAAGATTGAAGTTACTTTTGAAGAAGGTATTTATGAAATCACATCGTGCTATTATGAATTTGCTTACAGACACGTCATGCAAAACGGAGAGCTTTTTAAAGGATTTATTGCCAATTCAGCAGATAAAATTTTTGAAAGTACAGATATGGTTCTACAATAAATCATTACTTTTATAA
>CAJXHW010000100.1 GCA_913054565.1 uncultured Kordia sp.
TAGGAAGTCTATTTCTCAAATTATTGATCAAAGAATTTAGTATCTTTTCATTCTCTAAACAGAACTGCGTTTAGCGCTCTGTTTATGTAATTCTGAAGAAAAAACTGAATGATATTACCTAAATATAGTACACAAAGATTAACTCTGAAAGCGGTAAGTCTATCAGACGTGCCTTCATACACTAAACATTTTGTGGATTACGAAATAATTAGGAAACTTTCAAGAACAGCACCTTGGCCTTATCCAGAAAATGGAGTAGAAGAATATTTAGAAAATGTAATACTGCCTAACCAAGGAAGAGACAGATGGACTTGGGGAATTTTTTTACATAGTCAACCTGAAAGTTTAATTGGTTGCGTCGATTTATGGTTAAATGGTAATCCAGAAAATAGAGGGTTTTGGCTAGGAAGAAAGTTTTGGAACAAAGGAATAATGACCGAAGCTGTTTATCCTGTTATCGACTTTGCATTTAATACTATTGGGTTCAAGAATTTAATTTTTTCAAATGCAGCTGGCAACATCGGTTCAAGAAAAATAAAAGAGAAAACTGGATGCGAATTAATCGATATTAGACAAGCTGAATTTGTTGACCCTATTTTTACAGAACAGGAAATATGGAAGCTAACCCTTGAAAAATGGAATAAGCACAAATTATCAAACCCAATTAAATATGTAGAATTTGATTAAACTACACACAACAATGTGTAACCACAATTACGGCGGATTCAACTATGCTTCGACAAGCTCAGCACAGGCTAGAATCCACTCGGAATTGCAAAGGTCTGTGCTTAATCGAAAAACACTAACTTTAAAACGGCTGATTTCTAAGATTGAAAATCCCTGCGAATTTTCCACGCCGAAATCATAGCCGAGAACGTTGTTAGTCATAAAAAAATCACTTTTGACAAAAGAAAAATACATTTCAGATTTAAAATTAAAGTTTGAGAGTTACGCTCAAATTTCTGTGAAATCTTGGTCGTTAATTGAATCAATAATCAAGTTTCAAGAGTTAGAAAAAGATGAAATATTGCTAAGAAACGGGCAAATTGCAAAAAATATCCATTTTGTTTGCAAGGGAGCTTTAAGGGCATATGTAACAGATTATGACGGAAATATTTATAATAAAAATATTTTCCTTGAGACTGATTTTGCTGGATCTACCGTTTCATACCTTCTAAGTACGCCGTCAAATTTTACCCTGCAAGCATTAGAAAACACTATTCTGATTAGTCTTAATTATAAAAAATACAGACAATTTATTGACGACAACATTGACCTAAAGAATTTCTATATTGCTTATTTGGAAAATAATTGGGTAATAGAAAAGGAACAGAGAGAAGTTTCCCTTGTTATGGAGAATGCAACTGATAGATATTTAAAATTACTTTCAAAACATTCCAATATTGACCAGAGAATACAACAATTACATCTTGCATCACATCTTGGCATAACTCCAACCCAACTAAGCAGAATTCGTAAAGATTTGAAAAAAAAGCATTGAATCAACATATGTAAATGCCGGAGACCATTCCTTCCAATACTTTTGTCTTATAATTTTAAAACAAGAGTATTATGAACTATATCGAAAACTTAAAATGGCGTTACGCAACTAAAAAATTTGATTCTTCAAAAAAGATTTCAACTGAAGATTTAGAAAAATTAAAAGAAGCTATTCAATTATCAGTGTCATCTTACGGATTGCAATTGTATAAAGTTATAATTGTAGAAAATGCTGCTTTAAGAGAAAAATTGAAACCTGCTTCTTGGGGACAAGATCAAATAACGGAAGCCTCGCACTTAATCGTCTTTTGTAATTATACCAATGTAAACGATAAACATGTAGACGATTTTCTACATATGACTGCCAAATCACAGGGTATAGAAGTGAGAAATTTGAGTGGATATGGTGACTTTATGAAAAGTAAAATTAAGGAAATGACAACATCCGATTCATTTCATTGGACCTCTAGACAAACATATTTAGCTCTGGGAAATTTAGTTAGTGCATGTGCAGAATTAAAAATTGATTCATGTCCTATGGAGGGTTTTGAACCGGAAAAGTATAATGAGATATTAGGCCTTTCTAAACAAGGATTAAATGCAGCAGTAATTGCAACTATTGGTTATCGTTCTATTGAGGACCATACCCAAAATCGTCCTAAGGTGAGAAAATCTATGAATGAGTTATTTGAAGTATTATGAATCAAATTTCATTATCACTATTAGCAATATTAGGAGGAGTCTTTTTAGCCGCACAAGGTGGACTAAACTCTAATTTAGGGGTACTACTAAAAAACCCTTTGTTAGCATCAGTAGTTGCTTTTTTAAGCAGTACTATTTTTGCAATGGCTTTTGTATTAATTAGTGTAAAGAGTTCTCCGAAATGGGTAGATATTAAACAAATACCTGTTTATTTATGGTTCACTGGAGGATTATTTAGTGTATTAGGAATTAGTTTATACTATTATACCATTCCAAAACTGGGTATATCAACAATGATCTCATTAGGATTATTCGGACAAATAGCATTCTCTGTAATCGCTGGTCATTTTGGATGGTTAAACCTACCTATGGAACCAATAACTTTTAAAAGAGGTATAGGCCTTATAATCATGGTTTCGGGAATTATTTTAATAAATATAAAATGAAAGAAACAACAGACTTAATAAATGCTAATATAAAAAATCTAACTTCTCTTTGGAAAACTGTCGGAATCTCCTTTGACTCTTACTCCAAAACACCATATTTTGAATATGCTGAAATTAAAGATTCTGAATGGCCTAATAAGTTATGGCTACATCAAAATATAACTCAAGACACCATTAGATTCATAAAAGAAAAATTAGCGACCGCAACCTCAAATATCACCATGCCAATTTGGAATATCTATAATAAGAATGAGGACAATATTTTAAAATCTAACGGATTCAACCTAACATTTGAACAAATTGGTATGTCCTTAAAACTTGACAAACCTTTTGACATTAAAAATGATGTGAAAATTCAACTTGTTACAAACAGCAATGAAGCCAAACTCTGGTCAGAGTTATTTATAAAATCATTTGGATACAAAACAAGTTCTGAGACAATCAATAAAACACTTAATAAGGTTAATTATTATATAGCATATAATGATGGAGTAGCTGTAGGAACAGCTATTTCGCATAAAACTAATAATGTTATAGGTATTCATTCTGTTGGTATACCACCTGAAATGAGAAGAAAGGGATATGCCGAGCAAATTATGAAGTTACTAATAAATATGGCTGTTGAAGACCGAAATGAATATATGACATTACAAGCATCCAATATGGGAAAAAACCTATACTTAAAACTAGGGTTTGAAGAACAATTCGTGATAAAAAATTACACCTTACAACAACGTACATAAATAAAATTAAAAAGACAGGTAAATAATATGAGAAAATTAACAAGATCATTATACCCTTTAATTGTTTTATTTTTAACAATTACTTTTTTCAGTTGCTCATCGGACGATGACAATAATTTAGAGCAAAATGAGTACTCCAATAGAATTGATTTTGATGGTCAAACATATCAAATAAATGGTGGTAATTTTGAAGACGGGGGCAACTATGAGTACTCTATGGCATTATTTCCAATAGGTATTACCTTTAATGATACTAACAATGTTATTAATGGAGGTGATTGGTTTTTAGAAATTGAACTTATAACGGACGACAATACGATAGAGGGAACATATAGATGTGGAGAGAATGTATTTGGATATTTTATAAGTAATGCTCAATTTGTAGATGATGAACTTCAACCGGGTAAAATTGTACACGAAGTAAACCAAAACGGAACATTGAAAATAAACAAATTAGGAAGTAAATATGAATTCATTTACAATGCTTTTGACGATAGAGGAGTTGCTTTTAATGTCCATTATGAAGGTACTCTAACATCATTGTAATTATTAACTTGGCATAATTCAAAGCAAACATAAACACAACACCGTGTATAATTCATTGCTCTAGATAGCGCTAATCTTGAAAATTCCTTCGAAATTTTCTCGCGTTCGTTTTTGTTTACTAAATTAGTTGCTCAAACACGCAACTAACCATACACAATCAGGTTGTAGCACATTACAAGAAGCCTAAACAATGATAAAATTCTTTAGAAAAATTCGCCAAAATTTGCTGATGGAAAATAAAACTGGAAAGTATTTTAAATATGCAATTGGAGAAATTATACTTGTTGTTATTGGAATATTAATTGCGCTTCAAATTAATAATTGGAATGAGAACAGAGTAAATCAAAAAAAAATAAAAAACTATGTCGTAAATCTTATTCAAGATTTAAAAAATGATACTTTACAAACTCACAGAAGAATAAGAGGAATAAAATATCAAATTAACTACATAGATTCTACTGCAAATTACTTTAGAAAAAAAAAGATCACAGCTATATCCAATATAGATGCTATCTATGAATTAAATTTTAATTATGGCTACAAACCACTAACATGGTTTGATGCTACTATAGAAGAAATTAAAAATTCTGGGAGTTTAAATTTAATAAAGAATGATTCTTTAAGGGAAAAAATTATCTCTTATTATTCTTTTACAAATCATCTAAATCAGGACTATATAGAAGACTCTAATTTAGCAAGTACTTTAGATAATCTTCAAGCAAAAATAATTAATATTAACTATCCAAATATCAAAGCATTTAAAGATTCTATTAGATCTTATTACAGAAAACCTAAAAGTGCTTGGTTGCAATCTTATACTTATAAAAAAGCCAAAGACTTAGATTTAAAAATGCTAACTAAAGATATTAATGATTTTCATATTTTAGTAAACAACTTATTAAGCTACAAAGATCAATTAAAAACAAGATCAAATGGAGAATTTCCTAAGTTGATAAAAGAAGCTAAAGAAATTATTGATATGATAGAAAAAGAATATTTAGTTAAAGAATAACTTATGATTAAATTCTTCCGAAAAATTCGCCAAAATATGATCAAAGAAAATAAAGTCAGTAAATATTTTATTTATGCAATAGGTGAAATTGTTCTTGTTGTTATTGGTATTTTAATTGCGCTTCAAATTAATAATTGGAATGAACAACGAAAAAGCAATCAGTTATCTAAAGAGTTTCATCAAAAGCTCGCTGACGAATTAGACGGAGTTATTATAAGATTTAAAGGGGATGCCAATAGAGCGGCAGAACTAGTCAATTATATAGGAAAAACAGTTATCATTTTGAAAAAAGGGCACCTTACCAAGAAAGGAAAGGATACTTTGGATTTTACATTAAGAAATTTCTTCCAGTTTGTTCGAATAGAAGGAAAACTTAAAACTTTTCAAGAATTGGAAAGTACTGGGCAATTAGGGTTAATATATAACAAAGAACTAAAATTTAAAACCCTAGAATACTTATCTCTATTCGAGGCGGTTAGTAAAATGTATGATCAAATGGCTAGTCAGGTTAATGAAACAGAAATAGTTGACAAACACGTGACTTTATTAGTAGATCCAAATTCTATAAATAGTAAATTAGATTATAATTTTAAGCATTTAGCAGATGATAAATTCTTAATTATCAGATTGGCACGGTTTGGTTTTTTCTGGCAAACTAAACAGTTTTTTTCCGAGTCTATTTCTGAATCTTCAAAAAAATTAAAAGAAGCATATATCGCTGAAATAAATGAAAAATAACGAAAACATTCCGAAGACAGTCAGGAATAGTTAATCATAGTCGAGATCGTTAACATAAATCAATCCAAAATCAGATAAAAATGAAAGTTACGGTCGAAAATAACAACAACTATTGTGCGTTGTGAACTTTGTTTAAAGTTAAACTTAAAGTATCTTTACACAACATGATTTCCCATTCTGAAAAGTCTCGCGATATTTTCTTTGCAACGAAGTAATACAAAGGTGGTCATACAAAAGTTAAATGAAAAAAATAAAACTTGTTCAAGCAATTTGCAGCTTATTTCCTCCTATCATTGCCCAAAGGTTGAGGAATTCACTATACCCAAGAAGTTCAATTTCTCTTAAAAATTTTCCTTTCTCAAGAAAATCAATAACAGGATCAATTTTAAAATCTAACGCGTCTGATTTTCACGGCTATAATTTTTTGTTCAACGGATATTACGACTGGAGAAATATCATTATTGCTCGTTCAGTATATAAGTGTTACAAAGGCGATTTAATTGAGGTTGGAGCAAACATAGGTACAGAAACTGTTTCATTTATTGATATTGTTGGTGATAAAGGAAAAGTTCATGCTTTTGAACCACTTCCAGATAATATAGAAGCTTTGAATCAATTTAAATCTCATGAAAATTTTATTCTTAATCCAATAGCTCTTTCAAATAAACAAGCCGTCCAATATTTTCAAGTTCCACCAAAATCAGCTTCAGGAATGGGAAAAATATTATCTGAAGAATTCATAGAACAAAATGAAACAATTCAAATAAAATCTGATACACTAGACAACTATGCAGAAGAAATCAACACAACTCAATTTATTTCAATTGACACAGAAGGACACGAACCAAATGTCTTAGAAGGCGCCATACAACTCATTAAAAAAGACAGACCAATTATTGTCATAGAAGTTAGTCCTAAACTGTTAAAAAAATACTCAAACTCTAGCCCTCATAAAATATTAGATTTTTTTATAAA
>CAJXHW010000101.1 GCA_913054565.1 uncultured Kordia sp.
TCCTGAATAATTTTTAGTTAATTCTTGAATCTTTTTATTTGACAATTCATAATCTAAATCTTTATTAGAAAAATACGCGTCATAAAATAACGCTTCTGCTGCTAAAGCTCCAGTTGCTATTTTCTGAACCTCAACATAAGCCATCCTAGCTTGTTCTTCATTATCTGTTTTAATTGCTGCTCTGGCTATAATAACCTGAGCATCGCTTTTTATAGCATCTTCTGTTTTTGGATTTTGTAACATTTTTTCTGCATATACAACAGCTTCAGGATATTGTTCTAACTGGAAATTTGCCTTCATTAAGTTGGACTGTGCAAATAGTATATTCTGAGGAAAATCTGCTTCAACTTCTAATCGACTTAGAATTGGCCTTACTGTATCCCAGTTTGATTGTTCTAAGTAAACTTGTGACAACCTCACTAGTGCCTGTTCAGTAAATTCATTACGTTCTTTTGTAATCACATACTGGTAATGAGGAATCGTTTGTAATTTTTCTTTATTTTTATAATACAATTGTCCTAAATAAAAATGAGCTTGCGTTGCGTGAAGTCCGTTTGAAAACTGCGTTAAATACCCATTAAAACTTGTAATAGCTTTGCTTACATTATTTTGTAAGTACTGTTTTTCAGCAGCTTCGTACGTTGCGTTATCTAAATCGGCATCAGTCACATCAACAAAATCTAATGTCCGCACCCAAGACACATACTCATCTACTCTATCCAAATCTACATAAATTAATCTTGCTGTTGCAACTGCTTGATTGGCCTCTTCTGAGTTTGGGTACCCAGAAGCTACTTGTTTAAACTTATTTAATGCTTGCTCATTAGAATCATTATTATAATGCACAAGGCCTTGCTTTAACATCGATTTTGAAACATATGAACTCTTCGGGTAGTTATAATTTAATTCATCATAAGTTTTTAACGCAGTCTCGGTATTATTAACTAAAACATAAGTGTCTCCTAACTCAAATAATGCATCATCTCTATATTGAGAGGCTGGAAAATCATTTAAAAACAACTTTAAATCCTCAATCTTTTCTTCTGATTTCCCTACAAAACCGTAAGAAATAGCTTTTTGAAAGTGTGCATAATCCGCATCAATACCATTCATTTTTTTAGCTAAATTGTATATCTCCATAGCTTTCCAATAATCCATAGTTACAAAATAACTATCTCCTAAACGTAAGTAAGCATCATTTAATCGCAACTGATCATCTTGTTTAGTTTCAATAAATGCTTTAAAATGTGTAATTGCCTGGCTGTACTCTTTTTGCTTAAAATATGTATACCCAAGTTGATAATGTAAGTTTTTAGACTCCGAGAATGCCGATATACTATCTTGCATTGCAAATTGCTTATAACCAATTACAGCATCATTGTAGTTACCCAATAAATAGTCACATTCGGCTTTCCAATATTGCGATCTTGCCGTAAACTTAGGTGTTCTTGGCTCTTTAATAGCTTTGTCAAATAATTCTGATGCATTCAAAAACACTCCATCATTAAACAACTCAACACCTCTATAAAACGCAACTTTTTGATAAGCAACTTTATATTCAAAACCATTTTTTTTCTCTAACAGAACTAACGCTTCAGTATAGTTTTTTGAAGTAATGTATGAATCTATCAATAATTGCTCAATAATTTCTTTCTCTGAAGAACTTGGATAAGCGTTCATAAATGCTGTCAAGACTTCAGGTACTGATTGATATGGATTTCCTGTTTCATAGCTCAGTTTCGCATAATTTAAAAAAGCATCTTCTTGTATAGCTGAATCAAAATCCATTTCTGAAGCATTCTTAAATGCATTCAAAGCTTCCGATTTTTTAGTTGTTTTTAAATAACATTGCGCTAAATGATAGTAGGCATTTTGAGCCACAAAATTTTCACCATCTATTATTTTATTGAATTCTGAAATTGCAGCTTCAAATTCATTTCTTTTATAAAAAACATAACCTAACTGGTAGTGATCTGTATTTGTCCATTTTCCTTTCACACCTTTATATTCTTTCAAATACGACAAAGCTTTATCATAATTTTTTAAATTAAAGAAGCTTTCTCCTACTATTTTATTTAACTGAGAGCGCTCATCATCATCTTGTGCCAAAGGCAAGCGTTGACTTGCCAAGTCAATAGCTTTTTCAAAATTCCCCAATTTAAAATTCATATCGGCTTGAAAGTAAGCCATTTTTTCTTGGTATTTTTCTTGATCTTTTACTTGATCAAAATAAGAGGTTGCCTCATTATAATCATCACCTTGATAAGCTAAAAACCCTAAGTAATATTTAGCTTGTGCCCCGTATACAGAAGAGTTTTCAATTTTATTAAAGTATTTTTTTGATTGTTTTTTTTGGTTTGAATGAAACAAAGCATACCCTTTTCTAAAATAAAAATCTTCTTTCTCTTTCTCACTTAAGTTACTTTCTTCTACTTTTTCATACCATTTTAAAGCATATGCATATTTACTATTCTTAAAATAATAATCCCCCACATCATTAAAAGCTATGTTTCTTTTAGTGCTTGTTGGGTAATTTTCAACAAAACTCTCCATTAAACCATCAGCGTTTTGTTGGTTTAATCTAATTGCACAATTAGCTATATAATAATCACACTCGCCTTTTATTTGCTCATCTTTTATATCATTTTTTATTGTTTGAAACAACGCTTGTGAAGCCACATATTGTTCCGATGAATACAAAGACAGTGCTTTTAAATACGCTGCGTCATCATGCGTATAAATTTTTGTCTGTTGCGCTTTTGATAAATTAATTACCAAAAAAAACACTAGTATACTGGCTATATATTTTTTTCCCATAATGGTGTAAATTCAGTTTTAATTGTCTTTTATTGCAGAGTAAAATTACAACAAGCTATAATCTTTAACGAACAAATATGAAGTTAATTATATAGAGTTATCAAATAGTTTATTAACTGTTTGAATAAAAATTTATAGCTAGATGGCAATTAAAATGTTATGACTTATGTTTTACTTTGTAAGTTATAGTTACTACATTTACCATTATATTCATTTATTATGCCAGACACTATTTTAGAGCTTAAAGACGCATCAATTTTTCAAAAAGAAAACCTAGTTTTATCTGATATTAATTTGAAAATTCACAAAGGTGAATTCATTTATTTAATTGGAAAAACAGGTTCTGGAAAAAGTAGTTTCATGAAAACCTTATATGCCGATTTACCATTACAGAAAGGTCAAGGCTCAATTGTTGGGCATAATTTAACGTCTTTAAAGGAAAAAGAAATACCTTTTTTAAGACGAAAACTTGGTGTGGTATTTCAGGACTTTAAACTATTAAGTGACCGTACAATAGCAGATAATTTAAAGTTTGTTTTAAAGGCCACAGGATGGAAAAACAAAACTGAAATAGAAGCTAAGATTATAAGTGTTCTTACCAAAGTTGGCATGGAAAGTAAAGGGTTTAAGTATCCTCATCAAATTTCTGGAGGTGAACAACAACGTGTTGCCATAGCAAGAGCTTTATTAAATGACCCCGAATTAATAATCGCAGATGAACCCACAGGGAATCTAGACCCACAAACAAGTATTGAAGTAATGGCAATTTTAAGAGAAATAAACCAAAATGGTAACACTATTTTGATGGCAACTCATGATTATGCATTGATTTTGAAGTACCCTTCTAAAACATTAAAACTACAAGACAATAAAATTTTTGAAGTGGTTCAGAAAAAAGGATAAGTGTAACTTATATCCTCTTTTTTTGAAGCATGTTAACTCCTAAAAAAACAAGTAGTACAGGTATCCAATTAGTATAGAAAAAATAACGGGTTAAACCATGTACTGATATACTTACAACAACTCGGTTCATTAAAATAAGTAACAACAAAAGCGCACAAAACAAAGCTACTGTGTTGCTCGTTTTAAAATACACTTGTAATAACAAACAACACAAAACTGCGTAAATTAACGGAATAAAAACACCCCCCAACCCAGTTATAAAACTTTGAAACACTAACAAAAACCATTTAGAAAAATTTACGGGCAGTAAACTTAAAAACAATTGTTTATTTGTTTGTTCTGCTTCCAAATAGGCCTGTATAGTGGGTATGCTTTTCCCTTCATAATAAGCCACTACTTCACGTTGTACTGTTTGATTACAAATAGTAGGGAATTCATAATGAAAAAAATAGTAGTTATAATCAATAGGCTCAGCATGATACTTATGATCCATATACCCTATTCCTTTTTGCCTAAAATGTTTGTGTATTGTTCTAAACACTTCTTTTTCTTCAGTTGTATTTAAGTATTGTATATCGGCTTCATCAGAAACAAATAATACAGACGACGCCAAGGCCGTCCACGTAAAAGGTGTTGAGAAAAATTGTTTTTGCACTACTTTATGGTAAACATTATCAATAGCAAACGTACATATAGGTATCAACAGGATAAACACAAGCACTTTGGGCTGAAACTTTCTTTCTTTATAAAAAATAAAAATTTCTGCTAACGCGTATAGAGGAGTTAAAAAAATGAATTGTCCGCGAATACTTATCAAAAGCACTGTTAACACTATTAATAACGAGTAATATTTTAAATTCCTTTTTACAAACAACACATAACATAAATGCATTATTTGCAAAAACAAGGCATAGCAAATCCCTTCAGTAGTAACATTAGTTATGGCTAGTACATTAGTATCAAAAATTGGGTAAAACAATAATACTACTAAAAGTAATAATTGATAGGTTTTTAAAGAAAAGTTTGTCAAAAAACACTTTAGAAAACAGAATATTGAAGTAAGTACTACTACATATTGAACCGTTACAGCTACCTCAGGATATGAGCTGCCAAAAATAAAATGTAGCCCACGCAAAAAAAACGGATACCCTGATGAGACATAAGGCCACATACCAAAATAAGCTCGTGTATCAGCATAAACTAAAGCTCCTGTATTAACAACAAAAATTAAAGCTAAAATACTTAGTGCTATAAATGTATAAACTACGGTTTTGGGTAATTGAGCTTTAGACATCAAATTATTCTTTAACTTCTTTTTTAGAAATTTCATCTTTTAGCAAGGCTATTTCTTGAGTTAGTTTTTTTATGTTTTCTTTTAAATTTGAAACAACAACCGACATTTGAATAAGTATTAACAGAAGTATTAAAAATGCAAAAATAAATAGCAATGAAGGCGCATAATACACTCCAAAAAAATCAGCTAAAACATCTAAGTAACTTCTAAAAACCGAAAAAAACACGATTACTAATGACAGTACAATCCACAAAATTGCATATTGCTCCTTAAGTTTTCCTTTATAAACCAAGTAAAACACTAAAAGGCAAAACAACAAGGCTGTAAATATGCTAAAAACTGTTATCATTTATTTTCATTTGATGTAAGACGAATATACAAAAATATAGACCCCACAGTAACCTTAAACATATAAAAGACCGTTTTAAGTCCGCTTATTGACGATTTCCCTCCTTCTCTAGCACGCATTAAAACAGGCACTTCAATTACTTTATACTTATAAAATGAAAATAAAATTATTGATTCAGGCTCAGGGTAGTTTTCAGGGTAATACTTGCATACAGTTTCAATAACTTTTTTGTCAAACGCTCTAAAACCAGAAGTAGCATCAAGTATTTTTATATTTACCAATGTTTTGTTTAAAAAAGAAAAATATTTGATTCCTATTCTACGCAAATAACTTGACTGAAACCCTTGCTTTTTGACAAACCTCGAACCAACAACCACATTAGCTGTATTGTTAATAATTGGCTGTAGTAAAGTGGTTATATAATTCGGATCATGTTGTCCATCACCATCAAATTGCACAGCAATATCATAGTTCATTTTTTGAGCGTACTGATATCCCGTTTGCATAGCTCCGCCTATTCCTAAATTAATTGGTAAGTTAATACATTTAACTGCAGCTTTGTTAATTTCTTCTAATGAATTATCCGTTGAACAGTCGTTAACCACTACAATATCACAAGTGTGGTTTTTAATAGTGCCCAACGATTCTTTTAACTCAACAATAGTTGCATAAATGGTTTGCGCTTCATTAAAACAGGGCACTAAAATTAAAATCCTATGCATTAACTGTGTGACTGTTTTTTATAAATATGCGGGTTTTTACGAATACCTTTTTTAAATAACTTTCTAATTGCCATACGCAAACTACTATCAGCATTTAAAATTGCTGTCCTTAGTTTTTGGTTTGGCCTACCCTTAAAGGTTGTAACATGAAACTCATTATGCTTTTTTAAAGGCTCTAATGAAAAATAATAATTTGAAATACACTTTCGCGCTTTATCAACTAACACTTCGTTTACAGAGTGCCATGATGAATCATGGGTTGACATAACTACTAATCTATTATACCTACTCAAAATTTCAATCGAATCACCTTTTACGCCTTCAGGCCATAATTCTAAATTACCTCCATGTTCCAACTCCCATTCTGGCGTAATGTAAAACAATAAATTTAATGCTCGCCATCTTGAACGTTCAGCATCGTGTGAATTATCTAAATGCGGATTTAAGAAACACCCTTTACCCATTAAAGATATACCGCCAGAGATCGGAAGAGCGACGTGTAGGGAAAGGGTGTAGATCTCGGTGGTCGCCGTATC
>CAJXHW010000102.1 GCA_913054565.1 uncultured Kordia sp.
GGATGCACTTTTAGTTTAATTAAAGTGTTATATTTTCTACCTTTCCTGTTAATTTATCCTTCCAATTTGTCCATTGGTATTTTTTTGAAAAAATAAACAACAAAATAGGGAAAATAATGAATACTGGTAATAACACATCGAAACCTGCTGCTGGTTCTGACATATCTTTTAATACAGAATCTGTTTGAAAGGCAGTCCAATTTGCGGTAACCAAAAGCGCTGTGATTAAATTATTTGCTGCATGAAAACCTAATGCTAATTCCATACCTTCATCCATTAAAGTTAATACGCCAAGAAACAACCCTGTTCCTATATAATAAATCATGATGATGTAACCAATCTTCTCAACTTCAGGGTTTGCGATGTGCATAATTCCAAAAATTAGTGATGTTATCAATAACGGAAGCCATTTATTTTTAGCAACAATACCAATACCTTGCATTAAATAACCTCTAAACAGATATTCCTCAAAACTTGTCTGAAATGGTATTAACAAGACTCCAATAACAAATAAGATTAAAAACTTACTTAAGTCAAAATTCCATTGGTAATTTTCTGGTGAGAAGTTATAATCAACTGCTAACATTATAGTGGTAAAACCACCCCAAAGTAAAAAAGCAAAACTAATGCGTTTCCAATCAATTTGATTTCGTGAAGTTGTTAAAGACGTTATTGTTTGTTTATGCACAAACTTGACCCAAAAAAACAACAACCCTAATCCAACAGCAAAAGGAAGAAGCATTTCAACAAGGAATCTACTAGCCCCTTTTCTCTTAATTTCAGACTGCATTATGGCATCAACATCTATATTTAGTAATTTTATGGCTAAAAAGTTTAAGACCATTAATCCAATAAACCTTCCTGGAATTAATAAGTATTTCCAAAAACGAAACTCACTTTTATACCCTTGTTCAATAAACATACTTTATATTTTAGTAATTAAAATTCCAACTTAAATTTTTATTATACTGTAATGCCCCATTTTCAACTTCTAACGGACTGTCAATATTATTAGTATATAAGCTTCCTGTCCCTAAACCTTGCGGTAGTTTTGAATTTAATGTGTATGTCCATTGACTAATGGCATTTAACCCCACATTACTTTCTAAAGCACTCGTAATCCAATATTTCACATTTTGCGCATCTGCAGCAAACATCCACTCCTCTGACCCTTTAAAACCGCCTACAAGGCTTGGTTTTAAAATAATATATTGTGGCTGTATTGTTTGTATGAGCTTTTCCTTATCTGTTACAGGAAATACACCTATAAGTTCTTCATCTAATGCAATTGCTAACGGAGATTTAGCACACAACTCTGCCATTTCATTTATCTGACCTGGTTTAATTGGCTGTTCAATAGAATGTAATTCAAATTCTGATAAAATGTGTAATTTTTCCAAAGCGCTTTCTGTTGAAAATGCGCCATTTGCATCAACTCGCAATTCAATATCACGTTTGGAATATTCTTTTCTGATAGATTTTAAAAGACGTAATTCTGTTTCAAAATCAATGGCACCAATTTTCATTTTTATACATGAAAATCCATGCTCAATTTTTTCTTGAATTTGAGTTTTCATAAATCGCTTATCGCCCATCCATACTAATCCGTTAATAGGAATAGTGTCAGTACCTTGAGTAAACTGTGATGGAAATAGTTCAAACAGATTAGATTGCTGCAATGATAAAAATGCTTGTTCTAAGCCAAACTGAATTGAAGGAAAAGCTATTAATTGATTTAGTAATTTAGGTAATCCTAAATGAATGTTATCACAAGTCCATTTAAGAATTTTTTCATATTCTGGCACATCATCAACAGATAGTGTTCTTAAAATACCACATTCTCCTACGCCATAATTTCCCTGATTTTCAATGATAACAAACCATGTTTCTTTAGTTTTTAATATCCCTCTTGAAGTTCCGCTTGGACGTTTAAATTCCAAAATATGTTTGTGATATCTAGCAATCATTTTATATTGAAATTGATTTTCCAATTTCTAAAAGAATCAATTCCTTATCTGCCAATTTAAACTTTTTAACAGCCTCTTTTTCGTCAATAACTATTGGTGGAAATGTATTGTAATGACATCCTAAAACCTTATTACATTCTACAAATTCTGAAGCAATAATAGCATCTTCAACACCCATTGTAAAATTATCGCCAATTGGCAAAACAGCAAGATCTAACTTTGTTTGCATTGGTATTAACTTCATATCAAATGTTACTGCAGTATCACCAGCTATGTATATCGATTTATTTTTATATGAAATTACAAATCCACCTGGTTGACCACCATAACTACCGTCAGGAAAAGAAGAAGTATGAACTGCATTAACATATTTTATAGAAATATCATCAAATATACATGTACCACCATGATTAACAGGATGTGCGTCAAAATTTTTAGCTATGTAATGCATTGCAATTTCATAATTTGAAATGATTTTTGCTCCTGTGCGCTTTGCTATTGCTTCAACATCTAAAATATGATCTTGATGGGCATGAGTAATTAGAATATAATCAACATGTAATTCATCACAGTTTATATGCTTAGCAGATGGATTTCCACTTATAAACGGATCAACTAATAAGACTTTGTCATGAATTGATATAGACAGGCAAGCGTGCCCTAAATAAGTAATTTGCATTAGAATTTTATTATAAAGATAGATTAGCAATATAAGTAAATAGAGACTGAAAATAAAAAAACCTGAATCATTTGATTCAAGTTTTTTTTGGGGTAAGTTTTTGGGGCAAAAAATCTACTCATCTAATATAACATCCATTTAGGCTTAAATAAAACTATTTGTTGCATAAGGTCACTTTTATGTTGTGATTATAAGATAAGTTCTATTTTATCTGTAACACTTTGACCTACATTTACTTAAAACAAAAAAGAGCTTCACATGTGTGAAGCTCTTTTTGTTTTATTGAGTATAAGAATTAGTACTCAAATGTACCATAGGTACTTGCAATCGTTAATTTTTTAGATGGTGATGCTTCTACTCTACCTACAATTCTTGCATCTACATTAAATGATTTTGAAATTGCAATAATGTCTTCAGCCACTTCTGGTTTAACATATAATTCCATCCTATGACCACAATTAAACACCTGATACATTTCTTTCCAATCTGTTTTTGATTGTTCTTGTATCAACTTAAATAATGGTGGTATTGGAAACATATTATCTTTTACAATATGTAAATTATCTATAAAGTGTAAAATTTTGGTTTGTGCACCTCCAGAACAATGAATCAATCCATGAACATCATCACTTTTATATTTTTCTAATATTGCCTTTATTATTGGCGCATAAGTTCTGGTTGGTGACAACACCAATTTACCAGCATCAATTGGAGAATTTTCAACTGTATCTGTTAGTTTGGTTTGTCCTGAATACACCAATTCATTTGGTACTGCAGCATCAAAACTTTCAGGGTACTTTTCAGCCAAATACTTATGAAACACATCATGCCTTGCAGAGGTTAATCCGTTAGACCCCATTCCACCATTGTATCCTTTTTCGTAAGTTGCTTGTCCAAATGACTCCAAACCAACGATAACATCTCCAGGAGCAATATTAGCATTATCAATAACATCAGAACGTTTCATACGTGCTGTTACTGTAGAATCTACAATAATTGTACGCACTAAATCACCAACATCTGCAGTTTCACCACCAGTTGAATGAATAGTTACTCCAAATTCTTTTAATTCAGAAATTAACTCTTCTGTTCCGTTTATAATTGCTGAAAGTACTTCTCCTGTAATTAAGCTTTTATTTCTACCAATTGTAGAAGATAACATAATATTATCAGTAGCTCCTACACATAATAAATCATCTATATTCATGATTAATGCATCTTGGGCAATACCTTTCCAAACAGACACATCACCTGTTTCTTTCCAATACATATAGGCTAATGATGATTTTGTTCCAGCACCATCAGCATGCATAATTAAACAATAGTCTTCATCACCGGTTAAATGATCAGGTACTATTTTACAAAATGCTTTAGGAAACACTCCTTTATCAACATTTTTTATGGCATTATGCACATCTTCTTTTGAGGCTGAAACACCACGTTGACTGTATCTTTTTGAAATATCTGAACTCATATTATCTAGAATAATTTGGTGCTTCTTTAGTAATTGTGACATCATGTGGGTGACTTTCATTAATTCCTGAAGCTGTAATTTTCACAAAACGTCCAGTTTCTTTTAATGTCTCAATATCTTTTGATCCTGAATAGCCCATACCTGCACGTAAACCACCAACAAATTGATGAATACTTTCTTGTAATTCTCCTTTATATGGCACACGACCAACAATACCCTCAGGGACTAATTTTTTAATATCATCTTCAACATCTTGGAAGTATCTATCTTTTGAACCTTTTTTCATCGCTTCTACAGATCCCATTCCTCTGTATGATTTGAATTTTCTCCCCTGTAATAAAATTGTTTCCCCAGGTGATTCTTTAGTACCTGCTAATAATGATCCTAACATCACACAGTCAGCTCCAGCAGCAATTGCTTTAGGAATATCTCCTGTAAAACGTATACCTCCATCTGCAATTACTGGTACTCCAGATCCTTTTATTGCAGCAGCAACTTCTAATACGGCAGAAAATTGTGGATAACCAACACCTGCAACTACACGAGTAGTACAAATTGACCCTGGTCCAATTCCTACTTTAATACCATCTGCCCCTGCTTCTACTAAATATTTAGCGGCTTCTGCTGTTGCTATATTTCCTACAATCACATCTAATGTTGGGTATTTAGATTTTACCGATTGTAACACATTTACAACACCTTTAGTATGCCCATGAGCAGTATCTATTATCACAGCATCAACTCCTGCATTAACTAATGCTTCAGTTCGCTCTATAACATCCCCAGTAACTCCTAAAGCCGCAGCTACACGCAAACGCCCAAATTGATCTTTATTCGCATTTGGTTTTAATGTTACTTTGGTAATGTCTCTAAACGTTATTAAACCAACTAATTTATTGTTTTTATTAACTACTGGTAATTTTTCAATTTTATTTTCTTGTAAAATACCCTCTGCTTCTTTTAAAGAAGTCCCTTCTTTAGTTGTTACAAGATTTTGAGAAGTCATGACCTCTTCAATCTTTCTATTGTTATTTTTCTCAAAACGCAAATCTCTATTTGTAACAATACCTATCAATAAGCCATTTTCATCAACAACTGGAATTCCTCCAATTTTATGCTCACTCATATTTTGCTTTGCATCGGCAACGGTTGCATTTTTAGGTAAAGTAATCGGATCTATAATCATTCCTGACTCAGAACGTTTTACTTTCCTTACCTCATTTGCTTGAGCTTTAATTGTCATGTTTTTATGTAACACTCCAATTCCTCCTTCTCTTGCTATAGCAATAGCCATATCAGATTCTGTTACCGTATCCATGGCAGCAGATATGATAGGAATATTAATTGTAATATTTTTTGTGAATTTTGTTTTTATACTTACTTCTCTAGGTAGTATTTCTGAGTAAGCTGGTACTAATAGTACGTCATCATAGGTTAGTCCTTCTCCTACAATTTTATTGTTGTGTGTTGTGATAGTGCAATTAGTAATAATTGCATGCAAATATAGTCAATTTTTATGTGACTATTCTAAATTTAAAAGATTTAAATCTTAGGACATCTTTTACAGTTTGACTTACCCTTTTTCTTATACTTTTTACAGCATTTAGTCTTCTTTCCATTACAAGAAGAACAGTCATTTGCAATGACATTACAAGGTGCTGATATTATTAATGATGTATGCAACATATATTATACTTATTTAAACTAAATACAAATAGAGTGCGAATATAAAAAAAAGAGTTACCCATTACAAGATAACTCTTTAAAATATACAATTAAAACCAACTACACATCCTGTTCGGCTGCTTTTACAAAGGTCATGATATCTCTATCAAACATATAATGACCTGTTTTATCATTACCTATAATATTTAATTTATCAAGCATCGTTCTAGCTTGAGCTTCTTCTTCCAATTGTTCTGATACATACCATTGCATAAAGTTATGAGTATTATAATCTTTATGACTTAAACATTCAAATATGATTTCATTAATTTTTTGAGTCACAAAGATTTCACTTGACAAAAACTCTTCAAATAACTCGTTTAATGAATGAAAATCTTTTTTAGGTGCAGTTAATGCAGGTATTAATGCATTACCACCTCTTTCATTAATAAATTTCACCAATTTAATCATGTGAACACGTTCCTCTTCAGAATTAGCATAAAAGAACTCTGACACCCCATTATACCCTTTAACATCTGCCCAAGACGCCATTGCTAAATAATGCATTGAAGCATTAGCTTCATATCTAACCTGATCATTCAGTAAGTTTTCTATTTCCTTTTTCATGCAATAATTTTTTTAAAAAAGTAAAGTTACATAAAATTAAGGCGACATATAAAAGATTAAAACGGTTTTCTTTTAGGATATATTATTAAGATATATTT
>CAJXHW010000103.1 GCA_913054565.1 uncultured Kordia sp.
TGAAATAATCTGTCAGAAATATAACTGGCAAAAACCCAAGAAAGGTTGAAATTAAAAGAACGTTTCGTAATTTTTTCATCTTACCCATTCCTTTATACATCCCGTCATAAATAAAGGCAATCGCACAAAGAGGCTGCATAAGTATAGCTAGCCAAAATGTATTATGAAAAGCTTCTCTAACCAATGCATTATTTGAATATAATTTTCCAATAGAAACATAAAACAGCCCTAAAGACGCAAATAAAATCAAACCTACTACAACGCCGTATTTTGTTAACTTCTTTCTTAAAACAGTAAGGTTTTCAAAATCATTAGCACCAAATAACTTGCCAGACATCATATTACCTGCACTTGCATAACCATCAATAACAAACGCACATATAAACCATATATTAATTGAAATGGTGTATGCATTGATATACTCTAAACCATAACTTGTGGCGTAATAACTAGACACATTTAGAGCAATGTTTAAAGCCAATGTTCTTACAAAAAGATTTATTATCATACCCATTAAATTTTTAATCTCTTTATTAAAAGGAAGACTAAACGTAATTGGAATAGGCGTTTTCTTTATTAAAAAATAAAATGCTAGAATCAACATTATAGCTTGAGAAATTACACTAGCATATGCAGCTCCCTTTAAGCCTAAAGGAGAAATGAATCCTTCTATACCAAAAACTAAAAGCATATCTAAACCTAGATTAAAAACTAAACCAACTAAAGCAATTAACATAGGGTAATAAGTGTTCTGAAGACCTCTAAATGTACCTATAATAGCAAATGTGACCAATAACAGCGGAAAGCCGAGAGCTCTAATCTGATAATAATCTACACAATAATCTAGCACCAGTCCTTTGGCGTTATATAAACTAAAAATTTCTTTTGCAAACGGATAAGTTGTTCCTAAAATAAACAGACTTATTCCTACAATTATCAAAATTGCTTGTATGGGTAGGTTTTTAACAGCATCTAATTTTCCTGCCCCTAAATACTGTGACACTATTGAAGAAATTGCACTTCTACTTTGCCCTAACATCCAAATTAATGCATTTAAAAAAACTGATACTAACCCAACAGCAGCTGCAGCCTCTGCACTATGTTCTGGTAAATTACCAATAATAGCTAAATCTGTTGCTGATATTATTGGCTCAGCTATACCAGCTATTAAAGCAGGTATAGCTAACCTATTAATGCTTTTAAAACTTAAATCTACTTTCAATTGTATAAATAATTAAAATACTAGTTTATAAAACTAAAATGAAAACGTTATTATGAAGATATCAATTGTGACTAAACTTTATTATTTCATTTACAGCCAAATCTAAATCTTCTGGCAAGTTATCGCTTGACCATGGGTGACCACTACCAAACACATGATTTGCATCATCAATTGCAAATAACTCGCTCTTAGCGCTCCAAACAAGCAAACTTTCAGCCTCTTTGAAAGGGACTGTTTCATCAGCAGTACCATGGATGATTAAATGTGGCACAGTCAACTCTTTAGCTGCTCGTGAAATTGTTAACCGTGTTTCATTATTTATAAAATCTTCATAAAACTGAAAATAATGAGGCATCTGCTGTTTTGTTCTAGTGTTTTCAATATAAGCAACTCCCTGATTTTTCCAAAATTCTAATTCTGATCCAATAGGAAAGCGCGATTTATAATCTGATACTCCAGCAAGGGTTATCAGCTTTTTGATACGCTTGTCTTCAGCTGTCTTGATGGTCACAATACCGCCACCTCTAGAGTGCCCTACAAGAATAATAGCGGACGGATCTAACTCATTGATGTATGGGTTTTCATTACTGTTAACCCAATTCAGAACGGTGTTTAAATCATTTAATTCTTTTGAAAAATTATTTTCTCCAAAAGCGTCTAGGTTAGGAAAGTCTATAGGATTCTCAATAGTCCCACCATTATGTGAAAAGTTGAATTTTAAAAAAAATAGTGATGATTTTGCAATACTTTCAGCAAGTATATTCCAACAACCCCAATCCTTAAACCCTTTATAACCATGGCAAAAAATTACAATAGGTTTGGGTTTATTGGTTTCTAAAAATGTAACATCCGCTAAAATTGGTTTGTTATCCTTTGGAGATAACACATGTGTCTGCTTAATCATACTTACACTTCTTTTTCTGTGAAAGGGATATTTAAATTGCATATTTCTTCTATCAAGTACTTTAATTCATTCATGAAATTATTTAAAGTGTCTTCAGTAATTATTGAATCTTTTTTGGCACCCCTACCATCTTTATCTTTTTTAGAAAACTTTAAAAATCCCGCATTTAAATTTTTAAACGATATAATACCTGCCTCAACGGGCTGATTAAATTTTTGTTGCTGCATAATCATATAGGCATAGGTAAGTATCTGAAATGGCTTACTGTATTTTGTGTAATCTGTAGTAATATCTTCCCAATTTACCAATTCTACTTTTCCTTGTTCTACCTTACCTGTTTTATAATCAATAATTCTAATAACACCGTCAACCTCATCAATTCTATCAACTTTACCAGTAATGTAAACCGGAAAATCTAAACTCGGAACATTTAACTTTGTTTTTAAATCAGACTCAATATGCTTAATTATAACCTCGTTACTTCTTGACACTAATTTTAATTCTTGTTTTAAGAAATTTGACACATATCGTTTAGCTATATTATAAATAATGAGATTTTGGCCTTTAGAAATATCCCCTTTTTTAAACTCTTTTTTAAACTGATAGGCAACTTCTTTATTGATTTTTTGTTGCATTAACACAATTAAATCTTTAGTCAATTTTTGACCTTCTAAAGGCTTATAAAATTCTTCTAAGGTATTGTGTACAATAGTACCGAGAGTATTAGCAGCAACGGTCTCTTCAACTTCATTTTCTTCGTAAATTCGAAGAATTTTTTGCTTGTAAAAATCAATGGGGTTTCTAACATACTGTGTTAATGCAGATGGTGAAAATCCCTTATCAGCTATAACTTTTAAACGTTCAATAATAGCCTCTTCTTTTTGAATAACATGTATATCTTGTAATGTTCTAGGTATATTAGGAGTGCTGATATGGTAATTAACCGTATGTGACTTATTTAAAATAGTTTCTAACTGCAATAAAAACCTGCTTTTTTCACCTGCATTTAAGCCGTCTGGCTCGGTATTATAAATTAATGCTATATCTGATGCACGTTGTAATAACCTAAAAAAATGATAGGTATATACAGCATCTTTATCGTAATATGTTGGTAATTTATATCCCAATTTTAAATCAAAAGGAATAAATGAATTATGACTTTTTCCGGATGGTAAAACACCTTCGTTTACTGAAGTTAAAATCACCCGCTTAAAATCCAATACTCTTGACTCTAGCATTCCCATAATTTGCAAACCTTGTATAGGCTCTCCTTTAAAATCGAGAGTTTCCGTGCTTAATGTTTCTTTATAAGATTGGTAGAATCCATCTAAACTATTTATTACATTGTATTTACTCTGAAGTTGATTTAAAACATTAAAGACTTCATTGAAACGGTATAAATATTCTAAATCTAATTGATGTGAGGACTGTAACTTGATTTTATCCTTTAACAATAATATAATTTTATGAAAAACAGCAATAGTGTGTAAAACATCATCATTTAAGGAAAATAATTTTAAAGCTAATTGATCAGAAAAAAGATATTCTTCAATTTCAGATGCCGTCAAACTTATGATATTATAGGTTTGTATGTAAGAAATTAGCTGGTCAACCTTTTCTGTACCGAAAAGTAATTTTGTGTAATTATTGTTTAAAAACGTAAGTAGCTTTTTATAATAAAATTGATTGCCAGATTGATGAATATACAATTGAAAGACACTTTCAAAAAAAGCTGTTAACGGAATCTCCTTTAAAGGCATTCCCATTGTAATATTTATAGTAGTAACGTTTTTAGGTAAAGAGTTTAGCAAAGGCAACAACAAGGATTCATCACCTAATACTACAGCTGTTTCTTTTAACTCTTCATCGGAAAGCTTACTTAATAAATAGCCTACTTTTTTTACTTGACCAATATTTTTTGGTAATGCGTAAACATCTATTTTCTTAGGGGTATTAAATTCATTGGATATTATTGAAAAATCATTATCTAGATAATAGTTCCAATCGGTTTTATACTTACGCAAAAAATGTGCTGTACTATTTGTAGATGAATTAAAAAACAATGCATCAGCATCCCATAATACGCTAGCAAGATTTTGTTGCAATAGCTCTTGAAAAATAACCTCTTCACAGGTATTTAAAGCGTTAAACCCTAAAAAATAATGGTGTGCTGTTGTATTTTGAATATAGTGCTCAATATGCTCCGAAGCTTCTTTATAAATCAAGCCTTGGTATCCAATGCTATTTTCTAACAACGTCTCATACAGTTTTTGATAATACTGATATGAATTTTCCCAAAAACTCAAGTAATTTTTAATTAAAACCGTTGGTTCCTCATTTGGCGACCAAGTTTCAATTTGTTTGATGTTTGATAAGTTTGAAAAAAACTGTTCTACATCAATTTTATAACGATCAATCTCATTAAAATCATGTAACAGTATTTGAGCCCATTTAGAAAATGATTCAAACGACTCTTTTTGATCTTCTGGGGTTAAAGCGCTGTATACACTATAAAATTCAAATAGTGTTTCTGTATTTGATAATGTTTTAAGCCCTGATATTTTTTCTATAAGCTCTTCTATACTTATAATTTCTGGCAAAAAAATAGTTGTGTTATAGTATTGAGTGAGTTCTTTTTTTAAAAACACACCAGCCCTTTTACTAGGCAACACAAAAACAACTTGACTGATAAGATTATCCTTAATCGCTAACTTATCTATACACTTGGCTATAAAACTCTGCATTTAGTAAAAATAAAAAAAGCGCCTCGATTAACGAGACGCTTTCAAATTTATTTTATGGAAATTAAATTACTTTGCTAATTTAACCTCTACTCTTCTGTTGTTTGCTCTACCAGCTCTTGTTCTGTTAGTATCGATAGGAGTAGTTTCTCCGTATCCAGTAGCAGTTAATCTGTCAGCAGCAATACCATTAGCGATAAACCAATCTCTTACAGCATTTACCCTTCTTTCAGATAATAATTGATTGCTTTTTGCACCACCAGCACTATCTGTATGACCACCTAAATCAAATTTAGCAGTTGGATATTCTTTAAAGATTGCGTTCATAGCTGTTAAAGCTGAGTAAGCTTGTTCTTTGAAAGAAGATTTACCTGAATCAAATAAGATAGTTTTTGCATAGTCATTTAATTTTTTAACCACCTCTTCAGTAGCTTCTGGACAACCGTTGTTAGCTACAGTTCCTGGAACATCAACACATTGATCATCTTTATCTAAAACTGAATCACCATCAGTATCTGGCCAAGGACATCCGTTGTTAGCAGCTGGTCCAGCTACTTGAGGACAACCATCTTTAGCATCAGCAATACCATCAGCATCAGCATCAGGACAACCAGCTAATTCTTTTAAACCTGCAACATCAACACACTCGTCTTTGTTATCAGATACTCCATCACCGTCTGTATCAGCACATCCGTTATATTCTGGTAAACCAGGAACTTCTGGACAGTCATCTTTAGCGTCTTCGATTCCATCACCGTCTGTATCAGGACATCCGTTGAATGCTTCTAATCCAGCAACTTCTGGACAAGCATCATCTTTATCATATATTCCATCACCATCCATATCAGAACCTCCGAAAGCGAAAGTTAAACCTATAGTGTTTTGGAAATAGTTACCATTTTCTAATTCTTCAGCAAAATTGTTTTTGTAAACTGACTGTGCTTTTATAGCTACATTATCAGATACCCAGAAGTTAATTCCTAAACCTCCTCCAGCAACTAAACCAGACTCATCAATCATCCAGTTATATCCTGCATTAGCTCTTACATAAGGGTCTAACCATTCCATACCATCCCATAAAGTATTTAAGTGATAGTTTACACCTAAATCTAATCCGAAATAGTTTTCATCATCAAGATCATTAGGGCTATAAGGTACGTCATTTTCTAAATACTTATTATCGTATTGAGTTAACTTGTTAAATGTTCCTGTTAAATCTAAAGAAACACCACTACCCATATAACGAGCTACAGATAAATGAGATAATGCAGGAACCATATTCCATTGGTCAGAAGCATTAAAAAATTCATTAAACATCTTTGCTTCTTCAATACCAGAGTTTCCTACTGTTCCATCATTTCCTGCAGATAAAAAATTTACTGCATTGGCTCCAATTGTTACAGCCCACGGATTGTCTTCAGTTTGTGCATTAGCGCTTACCCCTAATATCAAGGCACATGCAACTAATATTTTACTAAATTGTTTCATATTAATAAAGTTTAATTTTAAGTGTTAATCTCAGCAAATGTAGTACGTAAAAAGTTATTAACAAAAATTTAAGTAATTATTTTTCTCATTTTAGTTCACAATACTGCTGTTTTTTTT
>CAJXHW010000104.1 GCA_913054565.1 uncultured Kordia sp.
GGCCATATCCTTCATCCACCCTACTGGAGTTTGTCCTATAAGCACATCTCTTAAAGTACCACCTCCTACAGCGGTAACAAATGCAATGATAAAAACTCCAAACGGATCTAACTTTTTATGATAAGCAGTAAGTACACCAGATACCGCAAAGCTTATTGTCCCTAATACATCTAACACGTCAAAAAGCATCGCATCAATAATTATAAAATTTGTTACAAATATATTGATGAAAAAGACACTATTGCAATAATAATATCATTAATTATTATTCATTCAACCAAGACTGCATCATCCAAACTGTCTTTTCTTGCTCTGCTATAAAATCACTCATCAAACTATTAGTTCCTTCATCTTGCGCATCACCAGATAACCTTAATATTGTTCGTTCTAATTGTAACAAAGAGCTTAAAGATGTAATAATTAACTGTACAGATTTCTCATCATTAGTAACGTTTTTACCAACTACGACTTTACTTGTATTTAAATAATCTTCAAAAGTGTGTAGTGGCTGACCTCCTAATGTTAATATACGTTCTGCTATTTCATCTATCTTAATAGTCGCGTCAGTATATAATTCCTCAAACTTCATATGCAGTTCAAAAAAACGTCTTCCTTTAATATTCCAATGAATACCTCTTAAATTTTGGTAATATGTTTGAAAGCTTGCCAACAAGTCATTCAACTTTAAATTAATCTCCTTGGTCTTTGAAGTATCTAATCCTAAATTTGATATCATTTTAAATGTTTTTAAGTTTAAAACAAACATAACAACTATTGAAATTGTTTTTTTAATAGTTTTTATTGATAGTTATTATATCTTTATCATCAGAATTTATAACTTATGACAATTACACAATTAAACTACATACTATCTGTAGCAGAATATCAAAATTTCACCAAAGCGGCAGAACATTCCTATGTAACACAACCAACGTTAAGCATGCAAATTCAGAAACTAGAAGATGAATTAGGTGTTAAAATTTTTGATAGAACTAAAAAACCTATCGAATTAACTGAGGTTGGTAAAAAAATTGTTTCACAAGCAAAAAATATCGTTAATGAATCTAATAGAATATCGGATATTATTGATCAAGAAAACGGCTTTATTGGAGGAGAATATAAAATAGGAATTATACCTACAATTATGCCAACATTGCTTCCAATGTTTTTAAAAACTTTCATTTCTAAGTATCCAAAAGTTGAGCTTAAAATAAAAGAATTAACTACAGAAGAAATTATCAAGCAGTTAAACGATGGACATATAGATGCTGCCTTAGCAGCAACACCATTAGATGATGAAAATTTAGTAGAAACGCCTTTATATTATGAACCATTTGTAGCCTATATCCCTGTAAACCATAGATTGGCTGACCATAAAGAAATTACAATTTCAGACCTAGACTTAGAAGACATCTTATTGCTTGAAGACGGGCATTGTTTTAGAGATGGTATTATTAATTTATGTAATATGCCAAGGCATCAAAATAATAAAAAATTCAAATTAGAAAGTGGTAGTTTTGAAACTCTTATAAAACTTTCTGATGAAGGTTTAGGCATGACCTTATTGCCTTATTTACACTCAAAACAGATAAAATGTGATGAAAAGCCTTTACATCATTTTAAAGATCCTAAACCAGCACGAGAAGTTAGTTTACTTTACAAAAAAAGTAGACTTAAAATTCAAATAACAAATGCGTTAAAAGAAACAATTGAAGCTGTAGTAAGAGGTGCTATAGCTTTTCATGATGTAAAAATCATTAGTCCAAAAAAGAAGTGACATTAAAAAAAAGTCGGTTACCTAATTAAGTAACCGACTTTTTTTATGCTTTTAAATAAATTAAGCATTGATTCAATTCTGGTTTTTGTAAAGTTAGGCTTCCAAGCCAAATCCTTAATTCTTCAACTTCATATGGTAATAATCGTTCTACTGCTTTTTGAAGTTCTTTACAAAACAGATTAGCATCAAAACTTACTCTTTCAAGTACCGTTTTAGTGTAATCAAACATTGCTCTTGCCATGTGTTAAATTGTATTTAGGGTTATTAACTATATAAAGAAACGAAATATAATCTTATATATTACCAAGCATATGTTAAATTTTATTAACAATCCGTAAGTCATCACTTATTTTATTAATAAATTGATACAAACATATATTAACAAAACCACACACTACTGAATGCCAGGTATTTAAAACCTATTGTCGCCATCTAATAAATCACCTAAACCACCAAGAAGACTTCCTTCACCTTTGCTTTTTCCGGTTCTTGGTATTGAAGCTATAACTCTTGATGCTAATCTGCTAAATGGTAATGACTGGATGTATACTGTACCCGGCCCTTGTAACCTAGCAAAAAACAAACCTTCACCGCCAAATACCGTATTCTTAATACCGCCAACAAACTCAATATCATAATTTACAGTTTGTGAAAATCCAACCAAACATCCCGTATCTACCTTTAAGGTTTCTCCTGCTGCAAGTTCTTTTTTACAAACTGTTCCTCCGGCGTGGACAAAAGCCAAACCATCGCCCTCTAATTTCTGCATTATAAACCCTTCACCTCCAAAAAAACCTCGTCCTAACTTTCTTGAAAATTCAATTCCTACAGAAACCCCTTTTGCTGCACACAAAAAAGCATCTTTTTGGCAAATAAATTTTCCGTTTTTTTCTGCTAAATTTATAGGGATTATTGATCCTGGATAAGGCGATGCAAAACTAACTTTCTTTTTATTATGTGAGGTATTTGAAAAAACAGTCATAAACAAACTCTCTCCAGTTAATAATCGTTTTCCTGCTGAAAATAATTTTCCCAGCACGCCTTCACTCTGATTTGACCCATCGCCAAAAATTGTGCTCATTTCTAAACCACTTTCCATCATCATAAATGAACCAGATTCAGCAACAACACCTTCTTGCGGATCTAATTCAATCTCCACATATTGCATTTCTTCACCATGAATTTCATAATCAATTTCGTGCGCTATCATATAGTTTGGTTTTAAATAGTGTATAGTATTGGTAAATCAATTTACTGTTTTTTTACATGAATATTAATTTTTCTTTGTCTTAACCTTCAGTGTCCATTCAAAATTAAAAGACGATACTACTACACCTTCACTATTTTTTCCAATAGCATTCATAACAATAACTTGTCCTTCTCCAGTTTCTATGGCTTGTTGTATTGTTGAATTTAATTTTTCACCATCATTACACACAAAATTAATGCGTCCTTTAGCTTTTTTGGTAAATTCTGCATTATTACTTGCAACCAACATTGAAATGTTTTTACCAGACTCTTGTATTTTTTGCATTACTAAAGCTCCTGTTGCTAACTCTGCTGCCATACCTTGTACTGCCCAAAACATTGATCCAAATGGGTTTTGATTAATCCATTTAAATTTTACACTCGTTGTGCTTTGTGAAGCATTGATGTTTTTTAATCGCACACCACATAAAAATGCTGATGGCAGCTTTGCTAATAAAAAAAAGTTAATCTTATTTGGAGTCATTGTCATCTCTTTATTTTTCTACTAATTTATCAAATTACAGTTAGATACAAATCATTTTATTTTGTTAATAAAATGTTAATTTTCAGTACTTTGTTTTGCATAGTACCTTTTTTTATCCATATATTTGCATAGAACAATACTATATCATCAATCATTATGCTAACAAAAAATCACAAAAACATTGCAAGTTTCATCCACATAGGGGTCTTTGCAAAATATTTTTTCCCATTCGGAAACTTTATTGCACCACTTTTAATTTGGACATTAAATAAGGACCGTTCAGAATTCATCGATCAGAATGGTAAACAAGTCATTAACTTTCAATTAAGCATCTTTCTGTATTTTATTACAATGCTTTTAATCTGTATCCCATTTGCATTACACTTCGGGCTTGGAATTGAAGAATTAGAAGAATTAAAAGGAAACATTACACCTTATGACTTAACAACCTTTACAGGTAGTATACTTGCCTTTGTAATTTTAGGAGTATTAGCATTGGGGTTATTAGTATTGGAATTGTATGCAACTATTACAGCTGCAATAAAAGCAAGCAACGGCGAATTGTATAACTACCCTATTACAATATCGTTTTTAAAATAATCATCATCAAAAATCAAAAAATGAACAGATTACACAACATTAAAAGATTGAATCTATGAAATTAGAAAACACAAAAGCTCAAATGAGAAAAGGTGTCTTAGAGTATTGCATCTTATCAATTTTAGACGATCACGATGCGTATGTGGCTGAAATATTAGGCACTCTGAAAGACGCTAAAATGCTTGTGGTAGAAGGAACTATTTATCCTTTATTAACAAGGCTTAAAAATGCTGGACTACTCAACTATCGTTGGGAAGAATCAACTTCCGGACCACCAAGAAAGTATTATACTTTAACAGAAAACGGAAAAACTTTTTTAAATGAATTAACTAAAACTTGGGAAAACTTACACCAAGCAGTAACAATTGTAACGAGCAAAAAAAACACTAACGATGAATAAGACAGTAAATATAAATTTAGGAGGTATGATTTTTCATATTGATGAAAATGCATATCAAAAGCTGCAAAATTATTTAAATGCAGTTAGACGTTCTTTTGCAGGAGCTTCTGGAGAAGATGAAATCATATCAGATATAGAAAGTAGAATTGCAGAATTATTTTCAGACAAGCTACAACATGATAGGCAAGTAGTTAGCAATAAAGAAGTAGACGAAGTTATTGAAGTCATGGGGCAACCTGAAGACTATATGGTTGATGAAGATATTTTTGAAGACGAACCTAGAGCAAGCAAAACATCTTCTCAAAAGAAAAGGAAATTCTACAGAGATATTGACAATAAATACATTGGCGGTGTATCCTCAGGATTAGGGCATTATTTTGGTATCGACGCCCTTTGGGTAAGACTTATATGGGTGGCGCTATTTTTTATTAGCATTGGTACCCTAGCAATTTTCTCATACATTTTATTATGGATTTTAATCCCTGCAGCTGAAACTACTGCAGAAAAAATTGCTATGACTGGTGACCCCGTAAACATCTCAAATATTGAAAAAAAAATCAAAGAAGAGCTTGACAATGCTACAGACATGGTTAAAAATGTAGATTATCAAAAATACGGAAACAAAGCACAATCAGGTATATCTTCATTCTTTGACGCCTTGGGAAACGTATTCTTAACACTTTTTAAAGTCTTCGGTAAATTTATTGGAGTATTACTAATATTAACTGGGGCATTAACCGTTGTGAGTTTATTAGTTGGTATGTTTACTATGAGTTCTTTTGATTTGTTTAACCTAGGTTTTATTGATCAATTAGATTTATATGATTATGCCCCAGTGTGGCCAGTTTGGTTAATTTCAGTTTTAGGCTTTTTTGCAGTAGGAATTCCATTCTTTTTTATTGCCTACTTAGGATTAAAAATATTAGTTACCAACTTAAAATCAATTGGTAATGTAGCTAAGTTTAGTTTACTAGGTGTATGGTTATTATCATTATTTACCTTAGCAATATTTGGATTAAAAACTGGACTTAAAACTAAGGAACAAGATCATACTTTTATTAAAGAAGAACTAGCTATAACTGCTCAAGACACTTTAATGATTACAATGAATACTAATGAATTGTACTCTTCAAGGATGTATAGAGACTCATCAGAAAAGTTTGTTTATGATGAAAATGATACTCAATTTATCTTTTCTCAAGATGTACGTTTAATTGTAAAATCGACTAAAGATTCTATTGCAAGCATCAAAATTAGAAAAGAAGCAAGTGGAGAAAGTCATCAAGAAGCTAGAGATAGAGCTATTGATATTAATTATAGCTATAACTTAGAAAATAACACCCTGTTATTAGACAATTATTTTTTAATGTCTCCAGAAAAAAGGTATAACAATCAAGAAGTAGAAGTAACAGTCTATTTACCTGAAGGTACTGTAATTTATGCAGATGAAAACACCTATTATTATCATAGAAACAGCGATTATTATGGTGATATTTTAGAAAATGGAGATGAAGAGCATTATTTAAGAATACTTAAAGACGCTACGGAATGTATCGATTGTCCGTCAGACGATTTTAAAATTGAAGATACAGAAAATGGGAAAGTCATTATTAATGAAAATGGCATTAACATTACTATAAATGAAGATGGTGAAAATGGAAAAATAATCATCGACAAAAATGGCTTAGACATTGACATTAAAGAAAGTGAAGATAATTTTGAAATGAAAATTGACGAAAACGGAATTAAAATCAACAATAACAATTAATTCCATACCGCTTTACTAACTAAAATCAATCAAAAAATGGCAACAGTAGTAAAAATATTAGTGAAATTTATTATACCATTACTTATCGCAATTGTATTTTCAAGCTGTAATTTAGGCTTATCAATTTCTGGAATTAAAGGTAATGGAAACGTTGTTACTAAAGCACGCATATCAGATACCA
>CAJXHW010000105.1 GCA_913054565.1 uncultured Kordia sp.
TTTTAAATTTTAATAGAAATGAATCATTTTTAAAAAGGTTTATAATGTGTTGAGAAGGTCGTTTAGCCTTATTCGTTATTCCTGATTTTTGAATAATGGTTAACATGTTTTGAACTTCTTTTTTCTTCCAAAATGCTACTTTAGTATAACCAATAGCATAAATGATATTATCTTTTTTAAATACATGACTGTGATATACCCATTTGTCGTCCCATCCTTCATTTTTTAAAGTTATGGTGAATCTGTCCCAAAGTTTTAAAGGTTTTTTATAGATTATTTTTTGTGAGGCTAATATTGGGATGATACCTTTTTTTATGGTTTCTCAATAAAGGTTAGACTTAAAAGTTAATTCAAATCTGATGAAATCCATATAAGATATGTACCGCGTGTTAGACATATATTTAAACGCTTCACAATCAAAAATAGTTACCCGACGTTTTTTTGTAATAGTAGTAATAATGGGTACTTTTTTAGAAAAGTAAAATGATGTAATAAAAGTAATTGTAAGTTGAATCCAGTAATAAATCATAATTGATTGTATTTGCTTTTCAATAAAAGCTTTTTTGGATGTCATTTTTTGTACTATGGTAAAGTTACTAAAAAAAGAGGCAACAACTTAAGTTGATGCCCCTTTTTACATATAATTTAGTTAACTGCTAAAAACAATACTTGTTTTCTGTGCTAACTTTTTCAGCAATTTTATTTCTTAACGCAACAACATTAGGTTGGTTAATGTACTTGGTAAAACGTTTAAGTCCCATTAACATCATACGTTGTTCATCACCTTCAGCAAAAGATACGATACCTTCCTTAGCATTTTTAGTAATGATATCAACAGCGTTGTATAAATACAATTGACTCATTGCAATTTGTTCTTTTTGAGAATCTTGACCAAATCTTTTTGCATTCTTTTCAGTTCTTAAAATAGCAGATTCAGCCATGTATACTTCAATTAAAATATTTGAAGCTGCATTTAATAACTGTTGGTGCTTTTCTAATTCTGGTCCGAATTTCTGAATTGCAGACCCAGCAACCATTAAGAATACTTTCTTAAGTTTCGCAACAATGTCCTTTTCTTCAGAAAATAATTCAGAATAGTCAGGTGTTTCAAAGGAAGGGATACCTGTTAATTCATCGGCAACTGCCATTGCTGGGTTTAATAAGTCTACATGACCTTTCATAGCCTTTTTAACTAGCATACCAACAGACAGCATTCGGTTAATTTCGTTGGTGCCTTCATAAATACGCGCAATACGTGCATCTCTCCAAGCGGCCTCCATTGGCGTTTCTTCAGAGAACCCCATTCCACCAAAAATCTGGATACCTTCATCAGCACAGTTTTGTACATCTTCAGAAACAGCAACTTTTAAAATAGAGCATTCAATAGCATATTCTTCAACACCTTTTAACTCCGCTTCTTGATGTGAGTTTCCTGCTGCTTCTCGTAGTGCAATTCTATCTTCAATGTTTTTGGCTGCTCTATAACTTGCAGATTCACCTACATAAGCATTAGTTGCCATTTCAGCTAACTTTGATTTAATAGCACCAAATTCAGCAATAGGTGTATTAAATTGTTTGCGTTCATTAGCGTAATTTACTGCTGTTGTTGTAATTCTACGTTGAGAATCTAAACAAGCTGCAGCTAATTTTATACGTCCAACATTTAAAGCATTCATGGCAATTTTAAATCCTTCACCACGGCCAGCTAACATATTTTCTGCAGAAACAACTGTGTCATTAAAAAATACCTGACGCGTAGAAGATGCCCTAATACCTAATTTATGCTCCTCTTCACCTAAAGTAATTCCGTTTGCATTTGCTGCATCATATTCAACAATAAATCCAGTAATATTTTTATCATTTTCAATACGAGCAAAAACAATCATCACATTACAGAACCCCGCATTTGAGATCCACATTTTTTGCCCATTAATTTTATAAGATTTTCCATCTTCAGATAGGGTAGCAGTAGTTTTTCCTGAATTAGCATCAGATCCTGCTCCTGGCTCTGTTAAACAGTATGATCCAAACCATTCACCTGAAGCTAATTTAGGGACATACTTTAGTTTTTGCTCTTCTGTACCATATAGTGTTATTGGCATAGTACCTATTCCGGTATGTGCTCCAAAAGCTGTACTGAATGATCCTGTACCGCTAGAAATATAATCGCAAGTTAGCATTGTAGATACAAATCCCATTCCCATACCTCCGTATGTTTCAGGAACTGCCACTCCTAAAAATCCTAATTCACCAGCTTTACGCATAACTTCTTCAGTTAATGCATAATCTTTATTTTCAAAACGCGTTCTGTGAGGAATGATTTCACGATCATTAAATTCCTTCACAGCTTCTTTCATCATTGTTTGTTCTTCAGAGAAGTCTTCAGGAGTAAATACATCTCCGCATTTTGTTTCCTTTACTAAAAATTGACCACCTCTTAATAAGTCTTTATCTTCCATGATTGTTATTCTTTTTGATTGCTTACTTTAAAAATTCAAATACTCCTGCAGCACCTTGACCAGTACCCACACACATTGTTACCATACCGTATTTTCCTTGCATGTTACGCTTGCGCATTTCATCAAACAATTGTACTGATAGTTTTGCTCCTGTACACCCTAATGGATGACCTAATGCAATTGCTCCTCCATTTACATTTACGATATCTTGGTTTAAGTTTAATTCTCTCATAACAGCTAAGGATTGTGAAGCAAAGGCTTCATTTAGTTCAATTAACTCAATGTCATCTTGTTTTAGGCCTGCTTGTTTTAATACCTTTGGTATTGCGGCTACGGGCCCTATCCCCATAATTCTTGGTTCAACACCTGCTGCAGCATAGTTAACCATACGGGCAATAGGCTCTAGGTTTAACTCTTTAACCATATCCTCACTCATTACCATAACAAACGCAGCACCATCACTCATTTGCGATGAGTTACCTGCAGTAACGCTTCCGCCTTGAGCAAACACGGCTCTTAGTTTTGCTAAAGCTTCTTTACTGGTTCCGGCACGTGGGCCTTCATCTTTAGTTACAGTGTATTTTTTTGTTGCTCTTTTACCATTAGCATCAATATAGGTTTGTTCTACATTAATTGGAACAATTTGATCTTGAAATCTGTTTTCCGCTTGAGCCCTTAGGGCTTTCATGTGAGAGTTATATGCAAACTCATCTTGGTCTTCACGAGAGACATTGAATTGTTGTGCAACCGCTTCTGCTGTGTTTCCCATTCCCCAGTAATAATCTTCATGACCGGCATTTACGACATCATAATTTAATTCTGGTTTAAATCCTGTCATTGGCACAGAACTCATACTTTCAGCACCTCCTGCTATAATACAGTCAGCCATTCCAGCTTGAATTTTTGCTGTAGCCATTCCAATCGTTTCTACTCCAGAAGAACAAAAACGGTTTACGGTTACTCCTGGAACATCTACAATGTCTAATCCCATTAAGGAGATTAAACGTGCCATATTTAATCCTTGTGATCCTTCTGGCATTGCGTTACCTACAATAACATCGTCAATACGCTTTGAGTCCAATTCAGGCAATTCCTTCATCATGTATTTGATGGTTTCAGCCGCCAGTTCGTCTGTTCTTTTAAAACGGAATACTCCTTTAGGAGCTTTTCCTACTGCAGTTCTGTATGCTTTTACTATATATGCTGTTTTCATTTTCTTTAGCTTTATTGTTGTCGATTTAAATTCCTTTACGTGTAATTTAGTTACGTAATGGTCTTCCTTTCTTTAACATGTGTTCTAAACGTTCTAAAGTTTTACGTTCTGTTGTTAATGATAAAAATGCTTCGCGTTCTAAATCTAATAAATACTGTTCTGATACGTTTGTAGGCTCAGATAAATCACCACCTGCCATAACGTAAGCTAATTTATTTGCTATTTTTTTATCATGCTCAGAAATATAATTACTTGCTTCCATAGAATCTGTACCAACTAAGAACATTCCTAAAGCTTGTTTACCAAGTACTTTTACATCATTACGCTTTACAGGTTGACTATATCCAGATTCTGCCATTAGTTTAGCATGCGCTTTAGCAGTTGCAATTTGACGATCTTTGTTAACTACTACAATATCTTTTCCTTGTTGTAGTAAGTTTAAGTCATAAGCTTCATATGCTGAGGTGGCTACTTTTGCCATACCTACAGTTAAGAAATGTTCTTGTAGTACATTAAGTTCTACATCTCCTTTATTAAAGACATCAGAAGCTCTTAATGCCATTTCTTTAGAACCTCCACCACCTGGGATAACTCCAACTCCAAATTCAACTAGACCTATATATGTTTCTGCAGCTGCCACCACTTTGTCTGCATGTAATGCTAATTCACAACCACCACCTAATGTCATACCATGTGGAGCAACAACAGTTGGGATTCCTGAATAGCGTAATCGCATGGTAGTATCTTGAAAGTATTTGATGGCCATATTCATTTCATCATATTCTTGCTCTACAGCTAGCATGAAAATCATTCCAATATTTGCACCAACAGAAAAGTTTGCACCGTGATTACCTATAACCAGTCCTTGATAGTTTTGCTCTGCTAAATCAATAGCTTTGTTAATTCCTGAAAGAACATCTCCACCAATAGAATTCATCTTAGATTGGAACTCAACATTTAAAATACCATCTCCAATATCTTCAATAATCACCCCAGAATTTCTATATACTTCAGATGTTTTTCTAATATTGTCTAATATGATGAATGCGTCTTGTCCAGGAACTTTTTCTTGTGCTTTTGCAGTAATATTATAATAGTTTGTAGCCCCATTTTTAACGGTATAAAAAGAAGTGCTACCTGAAGTTAACATGTCAGAAACCCAAGATGCTGGTTGAAGACCTTCAGTTTTCATGATTTCAATTCCTTTTTCAACACCAATAGCGTCCCAAATTTGAAATGGTCCATGCTCCCAACCAAACCCAGCTTTCATAGCATCATCAATTTTATATAAATCGTCTGCTATTTCTGGTATTCTGTTTGAAACATAAGCAAATAGTGCAGCAAAACTTTTTCTGTAAAATTCACCTGCTTTATCTTTTCCTGCTACTAATACTTTAAAACGATCAATAACATTATCAATATTTTTTGTCAGTTCTAAAGTGGTGAATTTAGCACGTTTTTTAGTTCTGTATTCTAAAGTGTTTAAGTCTAATGATAAAATTTCTTTTTTACCATCAGTAACTGTTTTTTTATAGAACCCTTGTTTTGTTTTACTTCCTAACCATTTGTTTTCCATCATTGTGCTGATGAAATCAGGTAGTTTAAACAAGTCATGTTTTTCGTCATTCGGACAGTTGTCATAAATTCCGTTAGCAACATGAACTAAAGTGTCCAATCCAACTACATCAACAGTTCTGAAAGTCGCTGATTTTGGACGACCTATTACTGGGCCACTTAATTTATCAACTTCCTCAATAGTCATATCCATATCTTTTACCATATGGAATAAACTCATAATGCTGAATATACCGATTCTGTTACCAATAAATGCAGGTGTATCTTTAGCAACTACAGATGTTTTTCCTAAGAATTTTTCTCCATAACCGTTTAAGAAGTCTAACACTTCGTTAGATGTTTTTGGTCCAGGGATAATTTCGAATAGTTTTAGGTAACGTGCAGGATTGAAAAAGTGAGTTCCACAGAAATGTTTCTGAAAATCATCACTATGCCCTTCACTCATAAATTTAATTGGAATACCAGATGTGTTTGAAGTGATAAGTGTACCTGGAGTTCTGTATTTTTCAATGTTTTCAAACACCATTTTCTTGATGTCTAAACGTTCTACAACAACTTCAATAATCCAATCTACATTGGCAATTTGTGCAATATCATCTTCTAAATTACCAGTTGTAATTCTATTAGCGAATTTTTGATGGTAAATTGGAGATGGTTTTGATTTTAAAGCAGCTGTTAAAGAATCATTAACCATTCTGTTACGAACAACTTTGTCTTCTAGTGTTAATCCTTTAGCTTTTTCTTTGTCATTTAATTCTCTTGGAACGATGTCAAGTAACAAAACTTCAACACCAATATTGGCAAAATGACAAGCGATACCGCTTCCCATAATTCCAGATCCAATTACTGCAACTTTTTTAATGAGTCTCTGCATTTTGATTCTTTATTTTTTAGTAAATATATTTCGTTGTTGTATTAATTCTAATATTTTATCGGTCACTTCATGAAAGTGTTTTATTTTTTCAGCGTCAATATTTTCATAAATAGCTTCATTAAAAACAAGTACTTTATCTTTTGATATGTTACGCATTTCTATACCGTATTTGGTTAAAAATACTAATACACTTCTTCCGTCTTTAGGGTTTTTTTTTACGAATAATTAACCCTTTTTCTTCCATACCTTTTAAAGTACGTGAT
>CAJXHW010000106.1 GCA_913054565.1 uncultured Kordia sp.
AGAAATTACTTTACTTCTTTATTTTTGTGAAAAATTAAGCAACTTAAAACCTAGCATTAAAAAAAACGCTGTATTACTAAATATCTATAACAGGGAATTAGATGCTATTAAAAAGAAAGTGCTTCTTTTACATGAAGATTTACAATATGATTATAATATTTCAATAAATAGGTTGAGTATCTAATTTTTGGCACTACATTTGTAATCAATACAATAATTAATAATTTAATACACAAACAATGAGTAAAGGAACAGTAAAATTCTTCAACGATTCTAAAGGATTCGGATTTATTACAGAAGAAGGTTCAGACAAAGAATATTTTGTACACGTTACAGGATTAGTAGATGAAATTCGCGAAGGAGACGAAGTTGAATTCGATTTAGAAGAAGGTAAAAAAGGATTAAACGCAGTAAATGTAAGCGTTTTATAAATATATCTATTTCAAAGCAAAAGCCCAATCACTAGTGATTGGGCTTTTTTTATGCTCTATAATTACTTTTTATTTCTACCGCTTTTACGAAGCATGTACAAATACAAATGCTCCACTTTATCTCTTGCCCAAGGTGTTCGTCTTAAAAACTTTAAACTTGATTTCACTGAAGGATTATCATTAAAACAACGGATGTTAATTTGTGTTCCCAAATGTTCCCATCCATAATAATCAACTAACTCTTCAACAATAGTAGCTAGTTTTACTCCATGTAACGGATTATTTTTCTGTTGTTCCATATTACCTATCTAATCTCTTCGTGGACGTCTAGATTTGTTTTTATTAGCATTAGAATTTCCCGTTCGTCTTCTGCTTGAGTTATTACTCTTTGAGCCAAATCGACTAGAACTTTCTCCTCGAGAAGATTTTTTCTGAGCCTTTCCTTTAATTGGTTGACTTTCTAAATCCTCTTTACTTGGCTCATATCCTTCTATTGAAGTTGTAGGCATTTTTTCACCCAATAGTTTTTCTATACTTTTTAAATATTCTCGTTCTTCACCACAAACTAATGAAATTGCTTCACCGCTTGCTCCTGCTCTACCAGTACGACCTATACGGTGCACATAATCTTCAGGTACATTGGGTAACTCAAAGTTAATAACATGTGGTAGTAATGGAATATCTAAGCCTCTGGCAGCGATATCTGTTGCAACTAATACGCGAACTTTATTCGTCTTAAACCCTTCTAGAGCTTTCGTTCTTGCATTTTGACTTTTATTACCATGAATTGCTGCAGCAGTAATGCCTTTTTTATTCATCTTTTCAGTCAATCTATTAGCACCATGTTTAGTACGCGTAAATACTAAAACCTGTTTCCATTTTCCGTCTGCAATTAATTTAATTACTAAATCTGTTTTCTTTCCTTTATCAACACGATAAACTTTTTGAACAACTTTTTCTGCCGTAGTGTTGTCTGGAGCAGCCTCAACAGCTACCGGATTTCTTAAAATACTACTTGCAAATGATTTAATTTCACGTGAAAATGTTGCTGAAAACAATAATGTTTGACGTTCTTTTGGCACAAGGTCTAACACCTTTTTTATATCTCTTAAGAATCCCATATCTAACATACGGTCTGCCTCATCTAAAACTAAAAATTCAACTTTCCCTAATGATAAAACGCCTTGACTTTGTAAATCTAATAATCGCCCTGGAGTAGCCACTAACACATCTACACCACTACGTAAAGCGCGTATTTGCGGTTTTTGATTTACTCCACCAAAAATAACCATCGATTTAATATCCAAATACTCACTGTATTCTCTTACATTATCATAAACCTGAGCTGCTAACTCTCGTGTTGGTGTTAACACTAACGCACGTATTGGGCGTCTCTTCCATTTATTATTAGCTACCAAATTATGTAACATTGGTAAAGTAAACCCTGCTGTTTTACCTGTTCCTGTTTGTGCAGATGCTAAAACATCTTTTCCGTCTAAAATTAATGGGATTGCTTTTTCCTGAATTGGTGAAGGCTCAGTATACCCTTTCTTTTCAACAGCTTTTACAATTGCTGTTGATAATCCTAAAGATTCAAATGTCATATAGTGTATTTAAGTAAGCCAAGTGGCTTTTTATGTTATTCTGACATATAATCTGTCAGTGATTTTATCCTGTAATTCATCCATTACTTTATTATTGGACAATACATTTTTACTACAGCAAATATACATTGATTTTTTGGCATAACCATTCATTATACAATTCCTCTGAAAAAGATTGCAAAACTCTAGTACTTATTATATCTTAGATATATGACAGAAGTAGAATTAGAAAAAGAAAATACTGCAATAGCTAACGAATATAGAAACCTATTAAAAATTAGTTATCAATTTTTAACTGATGAGGATAAGAAATTAATTCGATTAGCCTTTAACACTGCAGTTGACGCTCATAAAGATCAGCGCAGAAAAAGTGGCGAGGCATATATTTTTCACCCCATTGCAGTTGCAAAAATTGTTGCAGCAGAAATAGGTTTAGATGCCACATCTATAGCGGCCGCACTATTGCATGATGTCGTTGAAGATACCGATTTTACGTTAAATGACATGGAGCGTCTTTTTGGTGAAACAGTTGCTAGAATAGTTGATGGGTTAACTAAAATTTCTAAACTTCAAAATGAAGCAGATGTATCTTTACAAGCCGAAAATTTTAGAAAAATGCTCCTTACACTACATGATGATGTACGTGTAATTATAATTAAAATAGCAGATAGACTTCATAATATGCAAACCATGGCGTCTATGCCATCACATAAACAAGTTAAAATTGCTTCTGAAACACTTTATATCTATGCACCTCTTGCGCATAGAATGGGACTTTATAATATCAAAACAGAACTAGAAGATTTAAGTTTAAAATATACTGAACCTGAAGTTTATAATAGTATTCTTGAAAAAACATTAGAATCTAAAGAAGAGCAAAACGATTATATCAAAACGTTTAATGATTCTATTAGAGAAAGTTTAGACAACCAAAACATTGATTTCCAAATTAAAGGACGTCCAAAATCTATTTTTTCTATCCGAAAAAAAATGCTCAAACAAAACGTCTCTTTTGAAGAAGTGTACGATAAGTTTGCTGTAAGAATTATTTACAAATGTGATCAAGAACAAGAAAAGTTTATTGCGTGGAAGATTTATTCAATAGTTACTGACCATTACCGTCCAAACCCAGTACGTTTACGGGATTGGATTTCATCCCCAAAATCTACTGGCTATGAAGCCTTGCACATAACTGTTATGGGACCTAAAGGCCGATGGGTTGAAGTTCAAATTCGTTCAGAGCGCATGAATGAAATTGCAGAAAAAGGCTATGCTGCTCATTATAAGTATAAACAGGGTGCAAAAGATGAAGGAGGCTTAGATGAATGGCTAGTAAAACTTCAAGAAGCTTTAGAAAACAACGAGGCAAATGCTGTAGATTTTATTGAACAATTTAAACTAAACCTATACTCAAAAGAGATTTTTGTTTTTACCCCTAAAGGAGATTTAAAGTCATTGCCAAAAGGAGCAACGTCATTAGATTTCGCTTTTAGTATTCATTCTCAGGTTGGTTATCGCACTAGGGGAACACGTGTTAACGGAAAATTAGTTCCATTAAGTCATGTTTTAAAAAGCGGAGATCAAGTGGAGGTAATTACATCTGAAAACACGAAACCAACTGCCAATTGGTTAGAATACGTAACAACTGCGCGAGCAAAATCTAAAATTAAATCATCTTTAAATGATGAAAAGAAAAAAATTGCTGCTGATGGTAAAGAACTACTTTCAAGAAAACTAAAACAATTAAAAATCACCTTAAATGAAAAAAGCGTCAATGAGTTAGTCTCCTTTTTTGAACTAAAAACAAGTTTAGATCTGTTTTACAGAGCTGGATTAGGAAACATTGACAACAAACGATTAAAAGATTTTGCAGCTGAACGCAGTAATGCCTTTATAAGCTTCTTCAAAAAACGAACACGTAAACAAAGCACACATGAAGAGGTTAACAAAGATGAAATAACACATAAATATGATTTATTAGTATTTGGTAAAGAAGAAGAAAAACTAAACTATAAATTATCAAGTTGCTGCAACCCTATACCTGGTGATCAAGTTTTCGGATTTGTTACTGTTAGTGAAGGTATTAAAGTACATAAAACAAACTGCCCTAATTCAGTAAGTTTACAAGCCAATTACGCGTACAGAATCATCAAAGCAAAATGGATAGATTCATCACAACAAGAATATTTTACAGACCTGATTATTACAGGAATAGACCAACTTGGCTTAGTTAACAACCTAACAATGGTGATTTCTAATAATATGCATGTCAATATTAAAAAAATTAGTTTTGAAACAGATGACGGGGTGTTCACAGGACATATTACAGTATCTGTACAAAACAAAAATACAATTGATAAACTTATTAATAACATTAAAAAAATTAATGGTATTGACCGTGTAAAAAGAGTGTAAGAACAACATATTTTATAACTACTGCTACGCTAAAACTACAAACAATATAGTGTTGACAACCTTATGTTATATAATCAAAAATAATTCGTTGGTTATGCCATAATTAATTGTAAATTTGTGCGTTCCAATTTTTAAAAAATAATGGAGGAAAAAGATAACAATCAAGAAATCGTTAAAACGGTATTTACAAGCTATTTAGAAGAAAATGGACACCGTAAAACACCTGAACGATACGCAATTTTAAATGAAATTTACAGCAGTAATGATCATTTTGATATTGAATCATTATACATCATGATGAAAATGAAGAAATATCGTGTGAGCAGAGCTACGTTATATAACACTATTGAATTGCTTCTAAATTGTGGTCTAGTAAGAAAACATCAGTTTGGTGACAACCAAGCACATTATGAAAAGTCATATTTTGATAAAAATCACGATCACGTTATTCTTACTGATACTGGAGAAGTTTTAGAATTTTGTGACCCTAGAATTCAATCTATCAAAAAAACTATTGAAGACGTATTTGATATTGATGTTCACAACCATTCTTTATATTTTTACGGAACAAAAAAAACTAAATAACAACACACTAAACAACACACAATGGCAGTAGATTTACTACTAGGTTTACAATGGGGAGACGAAGGTAAAGGTAAAATTGTTGACGTCCTTACCGCAAATTATGATATTATTGCACGTTTTCAAGGTGGTCCAAATGCAGGACATACTTTAGAATTTGATGGTATTAAACACGTTTTAAGAACAATTCCATCTGGAATTTTTCATAAAAAATCAATTAATGTAATTGGTAACGGAGTCGTTATTGATCCAGTAGTTTTTGTTCAAGAACTTGAAGGTTTAGATCAATTTGATATTGATTACAAGTCAAAATTAATTATTTCTCGCAAAGCACATATCATTTTACCAACACACCGTTTGCTTGATGCAGCTTCTGAAGCTTCAAAAGGTAAAGCTAAAATTGGCTCTACTTTAAAAGGTATTGGACCAACTTACATGGATAAAACAGGTAGAAATGGTATTAGAATTGGTGATTTAGAATTATCTGATTGGAAAGAAAAATATAGAAGTCTTGCTAACAAACATGAGGCCATGATTAGCTTTTATAATGTGGATGTACAGTATGACTTACAGGAAATGGAAGCAGAATTTTTTGCTGCTGTTGAAAAATTAAAAGAATTACAATTTATTGATAGTGAAGAATATTTAAACCAAGCTTTAAAAGCTGGTAAAACTATTTTAGCAGAAGGTGCTCAAGGTTCTTTATTAGATATTGATTTTGGAACCTATCCTTTTGTAACTTCATCAAATACTACAGCTTCTGGAGCGTGTACAGGTTTAGGAATTGCACCAAATAAAATTCAAGACGTTTACGGGATATTCAAAGCCTACACCACACGTGTTGGTTCAGGACCTTTTCCTACTGAATTATTTGATGATACAGGACTTGAAATGGCTAAAGTTGGTCGTGAATTTGGAGCTGTAACTGGTAGACCAAGACGTTGTGGCTGGTTAGACCTTGTTGCTTTAAAATATGCTTGTCAAGTGAATGGAGTTACACAATTAATGATGATGAAAGGCGATGTTCTTTCTGGTTTTGATCATTTAGAAGTGTGTACTGCTTACAACTATAAGGGTGAAACAATAACGCATTTACCATATAACATTGAACCTGAAAATATCAAACCGATATATACAAAGTTTCCGTGTTGGAAAGAAGATTTAACTAAAATGACCGAAACAAGTCAATTCCCTAAAGAATTAAACGAGTACATCGCATTTTTAGAAAAAGAACTAGAAATTCCTATTAAAATTGTTTCTGTTGGCCCAGACAGAACTCAAACAATACACAGATAGATACCAATATCTTTATTAGTATTATATAAAAACGCTTCTCAATTGAGAAGCGTT
>CAJXHW010000107.1 GCA_913054565.1 uncultured Kordia sp.
CATTGATTGTTTTGCTTCTTCCCAGCTCGCTGGATAAGGCGTACATTCATCAAAAGCCATGATTATATCTCCACCAATATCTCTTTGAATATCCATAGCATATTCAGGAGAGAAAAAGTGGTAAGAACCATCAATGTGACTCTTAAATTTTACACCTTCTTCTTTAATTTTTCTCCTACCAGAAAGTGAATAAACTTGATAACCTCCACTATCTGTTAAAATTGGTCTATCCCAATTCATAAATTTATGCAAACCACCTGCTTTTTCAAGAATTTCAGTACAAGGTCTTAAATATAAATGATAAGTATTTCCTAAAATAATATCAGGATTAACTTCATTTTTTAATTCTGTTTGGTGTACACCTTTTACCGTACCAATAGTTCCTACAGGCATAAAAATTGGCGTTTCTATAACACCGTGATCTGTGGTAATTTTTGCTGCCCTAGCTTTAGTCTGAGCGTCTTTTGCTTTTATTTCAAATTGCATAAATCAAATTCATTGAAGTAGCAAATATAACAACTAAAACAGAAGAAAATCTTAATAAAATCAAAATTGTTAGCAAATCTATAACTTCGTTAATAATTGCTCTAAAAATAGTTTTTATAATAGGCTTTAAAAATCTATTTTTGTAAGATATTTTAACAATGCAACATGCCAACACAACAATTACAAGATCAAGTAACTCAAGTTCGTAGAGATATTTTACGAATGGTACACAAAGTAAATTCTGGACACCCTGGTGGTTCTTTAGGATGCGCTGAATTTTTAGTTTGTTTATACAAAGAGGTTATGACACATGATACCAACTTTACAATGGATGGTTTCAATGAAGATTTATTCTTTTTATCAAACGGACATATTTCACCAGTTTATTACAGTGTTTTAGCACGTAATGGCTATTTTCCAATATCTGAATTAAACACATTTAGATTGTTAAACTCACGTTTACAAGGTCACCCAACTACACATGAAGGTTTAGAAGGTATACGTATCGCTTCTGGGTCATTAGGACAAGGGATGAGTGTTGCAATTGGAGCGGCTTTAACAAAAAAGCTAAACGGAGAAGACACTATTGTTTACAGTTTACACGGTGATGGTGAATTGCAAGAAGGCCAAATTTGGGAAGCTGCTATGTATGCCGCAGGTAACAAAGTAGATAACTATATTGCTACGGTAGATTACAACAAAAAACAAATTGATGGCGCTACAGATGATGTATTACCATTAGGAAATTTAAAAGCTAAATTTGAAGCTTTTGGTTGGGATGTTTTAGATGTAACTAAAGGTAACGACATAGATACTATTCTTAACGCTTTAGCAGAAGCAAAAAAACGTACCGGAAAAGGAAAACCAGTATGTATTTTATTACATACAGAAATGGGGAACGGTGTTGATTTTATGATGGGTACTCATGCGTGGCATGGTAAAGCACCTAATGATGAGCAATTAGCAAACGCTTTAGCACAAAACCCAGAAACTTTAGGAGATTATTAATCTACAAGCAACTCAACAATGAAAAAATATATAGATCAAGGTAAAAAAGATACACGTTCTGGTTTTGGAGCTGGCTTAGCAGCTGTAGGTAAAAAGAACGAAAATGTAGTAGCCTTATGTGCCGACTTAGTTGGTTCATTAAAAATGGATGAATTTATTGCTAACAATCCTGAGCGTTTTTTCCAAATGGGAATTACTGAAGCTAACATGATGAGTGTTGCTGCAGGAATGACAGTTGGTGGTAAAATTCCATTTACTGGAACATTTGCAAACTTTTCAACTGGTAGGGTTTATGACCAAATTCGCCAATCAATTGCATATTCTGATAAAAATGTAAAAATATGTGCCTCTCACGCCGGATTAACTTTAGGTGAAGATGGTGCAACACACCAAATATTAGAAGACATAGGATTAATGAAAATGTTACCAGGAATGGTCGTTATCAATCCATGTGACTACAATCAAACGAAAGCAGCTACAGAAGCTATTGCTGATTATGTTGGTCCTGTTTACTTACGTTTTGGACGTCCAAAAGTTGCTAACTTCACTCCTGTTGATCAAACATTTGAAATAGGAAAAGCAGTACAATTAACTGAAGGTACAGATGTTACTATCGTAGCTACTGGACATTTGGTTTGGGAATCATTAAAAGCTGCTGAAGTTTTAGAAGCAAAAGGTATTTCTGTTGAAGTAATTAACATTCATACTATTAAACCATTAGATAAAGATGCTATTTTAAAATCAGTTGCTAAAACTGGTTGTATTGTTACTGCTGAAGAACATAACCATTTAGGTGGTTTAGGAGAGAGTGTTGCAAGAGTATTAGCTCTTAACACACCTACTCCTCAAGAATTTGTTGCTACAAACGACACGTTTGGAGAATCTGGAACACCTGCTCAATTAATGGAAAAATACGGACTTGATGATACAGCAATTATTAAAGCTGTTGAACGAGTAATTGCTAGAAAATAATTTTTTTCTTAGTAGATATAAAAAAGCCACTCATGTTGAGTGGCTTTTTTTTATGTGAAATAGTTAGCTGTTATTATTTTTCAAACTCTTTTAAAGTTGCTATAATAATAGATACACAGTCTAATAATTGCTCTTTAGTCATTACTAAAGGTGGTGCAAAACGGATGATGTTACCGTGAGTTGGTTTTGCTAATAAACCATTATCACGCAACTTCATACAAATGTTCCAAGCTGTATCACTATCCTCAGAATCATTAATTACAACAGCGTTTAACAATCCTTTCCCACGCACTAATGTAGCAATAGAACTTGTTTCAATAAACTTATTAATTTCAGAACGGAATAACTGTCCTAATTCTTCAGCATTTTCAGCTAATTTTTCATCTTTAACAACTTCTAAAGCAGCAATAGCTACAGCAGCTGCAACTGGGTTTCCTCCAAAAGTACTTCCGTGGTTCCCTGGTTTTATAACATTCATTATATTATTGTTAGCCAATACAGCTGATACTGGATATGCTCCACCACTTAACGCTTTTCCTAATATTAAAATATCTGGTTTTGCATCTTCATGATCTACACAAACCATTTTTCCTGTACGGGCAATTCCTGTTTGAACTTCATCAGCAATAAATAAAACATTATATTTTTTACATAATGCTTTTGCTCCTGCTAAATATCCTTCTTTAGGTACATAAACTCCAGCCTCTCCTTGAATTGGTTCAGCCATGAATCCAGCAATATTCTTGTTACTTTTTAAAACTTCTTCTAAAGCTTCTAAATTATCATATGCAATTTTCACAAATCCGTTTGTAAAAGGACCAAAGTTCTTTCTTGCTACAGGATCATTAGAAAAAGAAATAATAGTTGTTGTACGTCCGTGAAAGTTATTTTCACAAACAACAATTTCTGCAGCGTTTTCATTTATTCCTTTTACTTCATAAGCCCATTTTCTACATAGCTTTAGTGCCGTTTCAACAGCTTCAGCTCCTGTATTCATTGGTAACAATTTGTCAAAACCAAAAAGTTCTGTTGCGTATTTTTCATACTTCCCTAACACATTATTATAAAATGCTCTGGAAGTTAATGTTAATTGTTGTGCTTGAGCAACCATTGCACCTACAATTTTTGGGTGACAGTGTCCTTGATTTACTGCAGAATATGCCGATAAAAAGTCGTAATATTTCTTTCCTTCAACATCCCAAACATATACACCTTCACCTTTAGATAATACTACTGGTAATGGGTGATAATTGTGTGCACCATGTTTGTCTTCTAATTCAATTGCTTGTTGTGACGTTACGTGTTCTAAAACAGCCATTTTTTAAATAATTTAAAATAAATAAAATAACCATTCCTTCTCTACCTTTATCCTTTCGAAAAGTGTCGAAAATTCAGCGTGGGAGAGAAATCATCCCTAAATAAGAGTTGCAAAATAATAAAACTTAACCGATTTTTATGATAATATCATTCAGATTCTGTTATTTTTGTTTCATTCAAAATCAATTTATGAAAAAACTACTTTTTGTTGTCACTTTCTTAACAGTAATTATTAGCTGTGAAAAAGATGATATTTGTACAGACACAAATGCAGATACAGCACAACTCGTCATTCGTTTTTATGATGTGGCTGATACGGATGCGCTAAAAGCAGTTACAAACCTACTAATTGTTGGAGAAAACAATAGCTTGACTTATGGTGTTGAAAGTACTAGAGATTCGATTGCTATCCCATTGCGTATTTTAGAAGACAATACATCATATACTTTAATTAAAGATTATGAAATAAATGATAATGGTACTCCTAATGATACCACAGATGATTTCGCTACAGGAAATGAAGATAACATTACAGTTAATTATGTAAACAACCAAGTTTATATTTCAAAAGCTTGTGGCTTTAAAAATGTATTTGAAAATGTGAATTTTAATGTTACCTCAGACACTGATAACTGGATATTAAATACGACTATTGAAAATAATACAATTGAAAACTCAAACAATGCGCACGTACATATTTATCATTAGTCTTATCTGCTCTTTTGCAATCAATGCTCAAGAAGACACACAAAAGGATTCTGTTAAAACACATCGCTTTGGTTTGCGTGTTGGTACAGATATCTCAAAATTAATAAAATCTGCTATAATTGATAATTACACTGCTTTTGAAATTAATGCTGATTATAAATTTGCTAAACGCTATTATTTAGCTGGAGCTTTTGGAAATGAAAATAGAACCATTGACGAAACTCAAGTGAACTACACTTCTAAAGGAAGTTACGTTAACATTGGGGTTGATTATAACGCCTATGAAAACTGGTTAGATATGGATAATGCAATTTATGTGGGTATGCGTTATGGTATCAGTTCTTTCTCACACACCTTAAATAATTATAGCCTGTACAACTCTAATGGCGGTTATTGGGGGGAAACTAGCTTAAACACAAATTCACAAAATTTTGACACTACCACTTCACATTGGTTAGAGTTAATTGTTGGCTTAAAAGCTGAAGTATTTAACAACTTATATTTGGGTGTAAATGTGCAGTTAAAAAACTTGGTGGTCAATAATAAACCTGAAGGTTTTGACAATTTATACATTCCAGGGTTCGGAAGAACTTATGATGACTCTAATTGGGGTGTAGGCTTTGGTTATACTGTTAGTTATTTTATTCCTTTTTATAATAAATAACCACCATAAGAAGCTATTAAGTTGTAAAACAAATTCTATTTTTGTGACACATGAAGCAGAAAAAAATCAACATACAAAATAAAAAAGCCCGTTTTGAATACGAAATCATAGATACTTATGATGCTGGAATCATGCTTGTGGGTACCGAAATTAAATCAATACGTGAAGGAAAAGCTACGATAACAGAAAGTTTTTGTGAATTTAATGACCGTGAAGAGCTTTTTGTAATTAACATGTATATTGATGAGTACACTCATGCTACATACTTTAATCATAAAACTCGTAGAGAGCGTAAATTGTTATTAAATAGAAAAGAGTTAAAAAAACTACATCGAGAAGTTAAAAATACAGGATTAACAATTGTGCCTTTACGTCTATTTTTAAATGATAAAGGTTTAGCTAAGTTACACATTGCATTATGTAAAGGTAAGAAGCTACATGATAAAAGAAATACTCTTAAAGATCGTGATAACAAACGGGATCTTGACCGAATTAAGAAAAATTTCAGATAAAAAAAAGCCGCTAAAAGCGGCTTTTTTTTATCTGAGCAACGAGTGCTATCTCATTTTATTTTAAAGCATCTTTAGCGTCTTTTACTAATTCGTCAGCTTTTTCTTCAGTTGCATTTACAGCATCTGTAGCTGTTTGTTTAGCATCATCAACTACATTTCCTGCGGCATCTTTTACATCTTCTACTGCATTTTCAGCGGCATCTTTTGCTGAATCAACGGCATCACCTGCAGCATCAACAGCATCATTAGTTGCACCTTTTACATCATTAACTGCATTATCAACAGCCTCACCAGTTGCATTTGTCGCATCATCTACGGCATCTTTAGTAGCCTCAGCTGCATTTTCTATTTTATCTTCTGCAGCATCCATTTCCTTTTTTGTTTCTCTACAAGAAATAGCTCCCAAAGCTACTATTAAAGCAACGCTTAATGTTAATTTTTTCATTTTGCTATATTTTTTTTAGTTATTAGCCACTAATATAATCTTTTAGAATAAACCTCAAAAAATATATGTTAAAATTATGTGAAAAAAGTATTTTCTATTTTAATTTATTATATATGTTTGAATGCAATTATACTTTTTCTTGCAGTTAATATCTTATCAACATAATTTTTAAATTCATTATACTTGTTATTATTAATTATATCAGAATTAACATTACAAGTCAT
>CAJXHW010000108.1 GCA_913054565.1 uncultured Kordia sp.
AAGATCGTTTGAATAATAAGAATTTTTAATCGTTAATCACAAAGGAAAATTAAACGTGTATTTACACCTTAAAACAAGAAAACCCTCTAAATCAAAAGATTAGAGGGTTTTTAAGTTATCCCACAAGGATTCGAACCTTGACTGACAGTACCAAAAACTGAAGTGCTACCATTACACCATGGGACAATGCGTGATTTCGGGTGCAAATTTACAAGAAATAATCATTCGCGCAAATATTTTTCAAGAAAAAATTACAATAAATTTTCATCTTCTTGTAAACTGCTATTACAAAGTTACATACAATCCTATTATTTGGCAATTCTTTAAGATATTTTAAGCCTTTTTTTTTAGTACTTTAGCGACTTCGCAAAACATGAACACATGACAGAAAGTAACTTTTTTAAGTGGAATAAAATATTAGGATGGACCGTATTTGCTATAGCGCTAATTACATATACTTTATGTGTAGAACCAACGGCAAGTTTTTGGGATGCTGGAGAGTATATTTCTACCTCAGCTAATTTAGCTGTAGGACACCCCCCCGGAGCACCATTTTTTCAAATGTTAGGCGCTTTCTTTGCCATGTTTGCTTTTGGAAATACACAAAATATTGCGGTGATGGTAAATATGCTATCAGTATTCTCTAGTGCCTTTACAATATTATTTATGTTTTGGACTATTAGCACGATTGCTCGTAAACTAGTTGTTAAGAACATGAAAGATCTTGGTAAAAATAAAGCAATCGCTATTTTAGGAAGCGCTTTAGTAGGGTCATTAGCGTTTACTTTTACAGACACCTTTTGGTTTAACGCTGTTGAAACAGAAGTTTATGCCATGGCAACTTTTATTATGTCATTACTTTTTTGGTTAGGATTAAAATGGGAAGAAGACATGCACAAACCAAGGGGAAACAAATGGCTAGTTGTTATTGCTTTTGTTATCGGGTTATCTTTCGGAGTGCATTTTATGGGGTTATTAACTATCCCAGCAATCGGATTAATCTACTTTTTTAAAAACTACGAAAAAGTTACTGTTAAAAATTTCATCATTGCTAATGTTACCGCAATAGCAGTGCTATTACTTTTATTTAAATTATTACTTCCTAACGCCTTAAAATTCTTTGGATGGATGGAAGTTTCTGTAGTTAATGGTTTAGGGCTACCATTTCATTCAGGATCAATAATTGCATTCTTATTAATTATTGCTGCATTTTACTACGCATTAACTTTTACACGTAAAAACAACTATGTAAACGCTAATACTTTTACGCTATGTATTTTGTTCATCTGCATAGGTTTTTCTTCTTGGATTATGTTACCTATACGTGCAAACGCAGGAACAACCATTAATGAAAATAACCCTAATAACGCCAGAGAATTATTAGCCTATTACAATTTAGAACAATACGGATATAACCCATTTTTATACGGCCCGCAATTTACAGATCAATTTGCAGACTTAGACCCTAACGACCCATATAAAGATGAGAAACCCAAATACGAACAAGATAAAAAACTAGGAAAATATGTAATTGTAAACAATTACAAAAACGCATCCTTTAACTCTAACCCTGACCATGAAACCGTTTTACCACGAATGTGGAGCCAAGGAAACGCAGAGCGTTATTTAGATTTTATGACTGTTCAGGTATCTGTAAAATCAGAATTCTTTGGAAAAAAAGAATTACAACAAATAGTCGCTGAATTTAACAACGATGTTAAAGAAGGCTATTTAAATAGTGAAGAACAGCTAGAGTTTCTTAAAAAATTCAGACAATACATTAATGTCAGCAAACCCACTACTTTAGAAAACTTCCGGTTCTTATTTGAATACCAATTAGGCTATATGTACTTCCGTTATTTTATGTGGAATTTTACAGGACGACAAGATGATATTCAAGGAAAATACAATAACAACGGAAACTGGATTAGTGGTATCAATTTCATAGATCATATGTTACTAGGAGTTTCTCAAGACAACTTACCTAAAGATATTGCTGGCAATAAAGGACGAAATACTTACTTCTTTTTACCTTTTATTTTAGGACTAATTGGCTTATTATTTGTTGCAAAACGCGACTTAAAACTATTTTGGGTATTACTAGTCTTTTTCTTATTTACTGGTCTTGCCATACAAGTATATACCAATGTAAGACCATTTGAACCGCGTGAACGTGATTACTCAGTTGTAGGGTCATTCTATGTATTTGCTATTTGGATTGGTATTGGAGTTTTAAGTTTATATGAAGGATTAAAAAAACACTTAACACCAAAAATAACTGCTCCATTAGTTACTGCAGTGACTCTTTTAGCAGTACCAATGTTATTGGCTAATCAAAATTGGGATGATCACGACAGATCTAATAAATACACAGCACAATCTATGGCAAAAGCCTATTTAGATTCGTGTCAGGAAAATGCCATCTTATTTACTATTGGTGATAATGACACCTTCGCCTTATGGTATTTACAAGAAATTGAAGGGCACAGAACTGATGTTAGAGTAATCAATACAAGTTTACTGGCAACAGACTGGTATATTGATCAAATGAAGAAAAAGGCTTATGAAAGTGACCCTATACCTTCTCAATTAGTCCACGACCAATACAAGTGGGGAACTCGTGATGCCACATTATTTCAAGAACGTACTAAAGACACTATTAGCATAAAAAGATTGATTGACTTTATTGCTTTAGACAAAGAAGAAGTGATGGTTGAAATGCAGAGCGGTCAAAAATACAATACCTACCCTACTAAAAACATTCGTGTACCGGTAGATAAAAACGCGGTATTAAAAAACAAAATTGTACCTCAAAAACATGCTGGAGAAATTGTATCAGACATGTATTTACGCATCAAAAATGATCAGTTAGGAAAAAATCAATTGTTAATGTTAGACATCCTAGCAAACAACAATTGGGAGCGTCCAATATATTTTTCTGGTGGAAGTAATGACCCCGCTGAATTTATTTGGTTAAAAGACTATTTACAATATGATGGTTTAGTTTATAAATTGGTCCCAATTCATTCACCAATTACTAAAGAGAATCCGTTTGATATGGGATTCATTGATACGGATTCTGCTTACAAGAAAATCATGGCTTGGGATTGGGGTAATTCTGGTAGTGATGAGATTTACCATGATGTTGAAACTCGTACCAATGCCTTTAGTTATAGAGCAAGTATTGCTCGTGTTACTGAAAAGCTAATTGACGAGAAAAAATTTGACAAAGCTGAAAACTTATTAGACTTAGCTATGGAAAAAATGCCTGTTGATAAGTTCAAACTTTACACCTTAGTTGAACCATTTATTGCTGGGTATTATCACATCAACAAACCTCAAAAAGCACGTAAAGTGTTTAATGATTTAGGGCTTATGTATAAAGACCATTTAAACTATTACAAAACATTACCTCTTGAAGAACAAGGAATGATTGCTGATGATATTTTAACCGATTTAGAGCGTTACAAAACTATCATTATCACTGGTATAGAAAACAAGGATATAAGCATTATTAAAAATGAAATTCCGTATTACTTAAATGCCATAAAGCCATTTAAACCTTTAATGCAACACACTAATTACGGTATTAGTTTAGACCACTTAATTGAAGGCTTATACAAAGCAGAATTGCGTACCGAAGCACGAGAATTGTATTTATTAGAAGTAAAAAAAGTACAACGCAACCTAGACGCTGCCAGTAAAATGAGTGAAGAGCAAATGTATAGCTATGCTGAACAAGTACTTATGGATATTACTGATTATAAAAAGTTGTTGCGCATTGTTGATAAACATGAAGACAGTACCTTCTTTCAAAAAGAGAAAGCAATTTTTGATGAAAAATTAGATAAAATGGAAGCCTTTTTTATGCCAGAAGAACAAAATGATTCGTTGTTAGATACTACTAAAAAGCAAGGCCTGTAACACATTTAGATGCTCTCTTCTTTAGAAGAGAATAAGGTTAAGGTAAATTACTTTATCACATGTGTAATTTATCTTACCTTTACTATTATGTTGTATTTTATAAAAACACCTAGTATTAATAAAAGGATGTTCCCGAAGCTTACCTGGGATGTCCATTCAAATAACAAAACCATCTATTTAACTTTTGATGATGGCCCTACCCCTGAAATAACAGACTGGGTATTAAACCAATTAAAGGTATATAATGCAAAAGCGACTTTTTTTTGCATTGGTAAAAACATCACAAATCAACCTATATTATTACAAAAAATTAATAATGAAGGGCACACTATAGGCAATCACACCAATCATCATTTAAACAACTGGAAAGTATCTCATAAAACATATATTGAAGATGTTGAACAAACTCAAGAAATCCTAAAACAACATTTGGGCTCTACATCAAATCAATTATTTCGTCCACCTTATGGAAAAATAAAACTAAAAAGCGCTAAGAAACTTTTAAGCAAAGGCTATAAAATTATAATGTGGGATGTGCTAAGTGCAGATTTTGATCAATCAATTACGCCAGAAAAATGCTTAGAAAACACTCTTAAAAACACAACCGACGGAAGTATTGTTATATTTCATGACAGTGTTAAAGCGTTTGAAAACTTAAAATTTGTACTACCAAAAACATTAGATCATTTTTCAAAAAAAGGATTTACATTTGAAAGTCTTACAGTTTAAATATATTCTTTCAACAAATCAATTAAAGTATCTGCATCTTGTTCACCAGATTGACGCCACTTCATTTCTCCTGATTTATAAATCATAAACGTTGGCAAACCCTTTACACGAAGTGCTTCTGCTAACTGTGGGTTTTTATCTACATCAATTTTAATTACTTTTGCTGCATCACCTAATTCTGACGCAACATTACGCATTACAGGATGCATGGCTACAGAATGTTCGTTCCAATCGGTATAAAAATCTAATAACACAGGAACTGAGACATCTATTAATTCGCCAAATTTAGACATAGTATCTTATTTTAGAATATTAAAGCATCTTCTAAGATACGAAAAAATTCTATACGTTTTTAACACTTTTCTTAAGCTTGATTACCGTAATTTCTGGCCAAATACCAACACGTCCAGAAAAACCATGAAACCCGAACCCTCTGTTGACGTTTACATAACGTCCAAACTCTTCATACAGCCCTGCCCATTGTTTATATATAAAACTTGATGGACTCCACTTTATAAAGCCAGGTATTTCAATTCCCATTTGTAATCCGTGCGTATGACCACTTAAAGTTAAGTGATAATTAAAATCGTTGTCTTTAACTTTGTACTCCCAATGTGATGGATCATGACTCATTAAAATTTTAAAATCTTTCTGATTTACATGTTCAGATGCCTTTTCTAAATCACCTACTTGCTTCCAACCTTTACCCCAGTTCTCTACACCCACAAGTGCTAATTTCTGATTGTCTTTTTCTATAAACCTCGACTCGTTTAACAACAAGTCAAACCCTATTTTTTTATGTATGCTTTTGATTGCTTCAAAGTTATTTTTTTTATCCGCTTTAGTCTTCCATTCAGCATAGTCACCATAATCGTGATTTCCTAAAATAGAATATTGCCCGTAAGGCGCTTTCAAATTTGAAAACATATCAATAAACTCATCCATTTCTTCAGCTTTATTATTTACAATATCACCAGTAAACAACAATAAATCTGATTGCTGGTCTGTAACTAAATCAAGCGCATATTGCACTTTACTTTTATCTGTAAAACTCCCAGAGTGTATGTCTGAAATTTGAGTAATTGTAAACCCATCAAAAGCTTCTGGCAAGTCATCAAAAGCTAGCTCATACTTTAATACCTTAAAATTATACTTCCCTTTTGTAACGCCATATAAAAATGATGCAAAAGGAATAGCTGCAATTCCTAAAGCTAATTGTGCAATAAATTTTCGCCTACTTGGCATAGATTTCACCTCTGAACCGCCAAACATCCTGAATACTTTTACTACAACTCTATACACATCTTCCCCAAACATACTTACCAACAAAATAACTTTTGGCAATAAGAATACTAATAATAATGAAAATGCGTATTGAAAGCTTTTTGTTTGCCCGTTTTCTCTAGAATAGGTTAAGAACACAATAAAAAACGGAATGTAAACCAATATCGATATAACTATCCACACCCATCGGTATAATCTATCTTTAGAAAGTACTTTAAACGCTTGAAACGCATATATTTCTATAACAAGAAAAATAACTGACATTAGAAATAAAGCAACGTAAAATCTTGACATTTTTTAGGATTTTCATCAAAGGTACTAATTTGATTGTCACTTGAATTTCAATTCAATTAAATTTAACAAATATTACTCAGTT
>CAJXHW010000109.1 GCA_913054565.1 uncultured Kordia sp.
ATTCCAATTGTACATTTTTGGATCTGTTGTACTATAGAATGCTACAACAACAGCATCGATATCTTCGTAATATTTGGCAAAACTTTGGTATCCTGGAACCCAACCAGAATGTTCATACTTATAAATGGAATTATAAATTTCCTTTTCTCCAGTTTTAAATAGTGATCCATCATTTAAAGCTCTTAGGAATGTCCCTACATCTTCAGCAGTGGCATGCATGCCATAGTCGTTTGATTTTAAATCATGGGGATACCCAACATGATACCCGCTCATTACATCGTCTATATTTACATCACTTAACGAACTGAAAGTATTGTTAAGGTTTAATGGAGTTAGAATTTCTTCCTGTATGTATTGAAAGTTACCATAGTCTAGTGCATTATCCATTATCTTATTGATTAATAGGTAATTTGTATTACAATATTCATAGTCTTCACCGGGTTCAAAGTTTGCCGACTTACCAGCAATCAATGCTAGACTTTCTTCAAAAGTCTCTGTTGGAGCTGCCCAAAAATTCGGAGCGTCTGTAAAATTAGGAATACCACTTCTGTGCTGTATCATCAATCGCAAGGTAATCTTATCAGCATTTTCAATCCTTCCTACAAGTCCGGGTAAATAATCAGCAATTGTTTTATCTAATGAAAGTCGTCCATCACTTACTAATTTGGTGACAGCTACGGCATCATACAACTTACTAATACTAGCAATCTTAAATAATGCTGAGGGTTTGGCAGGCATCTTGGATTCTCGATTATGCCAGCCGGAAGCAATAAACTGAGGAGGTTTGTTTGCTTGATCTACGTAAACAATCATTCCCTCAAACCCATGACCAATAGCCTCATCTAATTGTTCCTGAACAGTATCCGGTAGTGGAAGTATCCATGCCTTAACTAATAGCCATGGGACAAAAAACAATGAAGTTATTGTTCCAACAAGTAATACTATTCTAAATATCTTTTTTTTCATAATGTCATTTGCTTTGTGATAGAGTTGTATGTAATGATAGCAAAATTCCGTTTATGTGTTAAAAATAGAAATTTTAAATTTCTGAATTGTTGAATTTTCTTGATGGAATGTAATAATTTATATTTAGGATGAACATTATTGGTTGATTTCTCTAAAGATATGATAATAAATTAACTAGGTTTTTGTAAAGTCTGGATACCCTAATAAACTTAGGCACGTGATGAATGATGGTACTAAGTATTATATCTAATTTTTAATTAATTCATTTAACTTTTCCTGTGATTCTTTATTTCCAAGTTCAACTGCTTTTTGGTAGCTTTTTATTGCGTCCTCTTTTTGCTTATTAGCCCTGTATCCATCACCTAATGAATCCCAAAGGTTGCCATCTTTAGGGTGGTGTTGAACATTGTATTTGAATAGTTCTAAAGCCCAATCTAAATTTTCATTAAATCGTAATAAGAGATTTCCAAAGGTGTTTAAAAACCTTGAATTTGAAAACTCTTCAGTGTACTTTTCTTGAAGTAAGATAAAGAGGTCATTCGATGTGTTTGCTGAATGCTGTTTAATATACTTCATTGCAAAAGAATAAACATTGTTTTTTATAGGAGTTGGAGAATAGTTTTCGTCCAAAACTATTTTTGCAACAACATAAGCAATGCTTTCAACTTTTGAGCTATTGGCATTGGTAGCATATACGATGTAAATATCTTTTTTTGGAAACCAAATTAATGTATGATAATATGTGCCATTAGAGCCACTGTGAGAAATTCTCAAAGTATTGGATACAGAGCTGTTAACAATCCAGCCATAGCTATAGCCATGCGTCTTTTTAGCATTCATTGGGATGTAGGACGTCGTTAATTTTTTAAATGATTCTTTCGATAGAATTGTATTCGTTTTTAGCGCTTTATACCAAAGAAGCATGTCATTTTGAGTCGAGTTCATTCCTCCATTCCCTTTTAAGTGCCAGTTGACATCTCCTGCTTCTTGGTAAAGTGTAACTGTCGATTCCGTTTTTATGATATTTCTGTTGTAACCAAGAGCCAGCTGTTTTGTGTTCCATTTAGGTAGAAGGTACCCTGTTTGCATCATACCTGCTGGTGTAAAAAGAAAATTGTTTAAGAAAGCTTCGTAAGATTGTTCAGCAACTAATTCTATGATTCGTCCTAAGAGACTATAACCAACATTAGAATATGAATACTTTTCTCCGGGTTTAGATAATAATGTGCTTGCAAAAAGTTTTTCAAAAAAGTCCTTTTGTGTAATTTTTGATAATTTCCCAAATGATGAGTAATCATTTCCTACTGATTCTTCAAAACCAGCTGTATGTGTTAGTAATTGATGTATTGTAATGTTCTGCTTGTCAATAGGCAATTTATTAAAATAGGTATGCAATGAATCTGTAAGGTTTAATTTACCCAATTCAACTAGCTTTAAAATTGCTATTGCTGTAAATTGTTTTGTGTTAGAGCCAATGTCGAAAATAGTATTTGGATTGTTTAGCGTTTTAGCATCCTTTTTTGCGAAACCATATCCTTTGTTAATAATAGTTTCTCCATTTTTTATAACAGAGATAGCTCCAGAAAAACCATTCTTAGAGCCAGCTGTTAAGTAATTATCTATTTTAGTAAATATGTCTTTAGAACTTGTTTGTGTTTGAGCATTTGAAGTGAATGCTCCAAATAGTGAAATTGCAATTGCTGAAAAGGCAAGAAGTATTTTATTCATCTTTTATTTTTTTGTTTATTTTTTTACAAAAGTCTAAAAGATGATGGTAGAATTATAAAAATTAGCCTGACAATAACGTGTCAATGTCACGCCAATAACTCTAAAACACTGTGAAGTTGTTAAATAAAATTAAGTTTAAAGTATAACTTTTTATTTTTATCAATGCTAGTTGCGTTTCTCAATATTAGAATGACATTAATAATTATCAGAGTAATTAGTACCCAAAGAGGAAGACGATGATGAAGAGATAATGCATTTGTAAGAGATGCTGTGAGAACAAAAATTAAAAAAGATGCAATAGTCCATAATATTTGAAGCGATAAGATTTGTTTTGTAATACTGTTAAACTGTTTCTTATAGTACATGATGGTAAGAGGTAGTATGATATTTAACAATGGTACAGCGCATACAAATACTGAGGAAATATTTATGGCTTTAATTAATGAATAATTTAGATCTTCTCTAGGTGTTTTACTAATAGTCGTTAGATCTAAATCAAGAGCTTTCATGAGAGCTTTTGCTGTATGTCCTTTTGGTTCTTGTCCTGCTTCTATCCGTTGGATTGTTCTTATAGAAATTCCAGATTCCTTAGCAAGTTCCTCCTGAGTAAGATGTTTTTGTTCTCTTAGGGCTTTAATGTTCATAGGTATTCTATTTCCCGAGAAAGCGAGAATATTATTGATTGGTTATCAATCAAAAGTAAGAAAAATATTATGCAATTCTGTTTGCTATTGGATGATCGGTATTTAATTGTAGTAAGTACCAAAGGTTTCCATAAAGATCTTTAAATACGGCAACCCTAGCATAATCAGCTTCTTTAGGAGGTCTTACAAATTCAATCCCTTTGGCAACCATCTCATTATAATCACGCCAAAAATCATCGGTATTTAAAAAGAGAAACACTCGTCCTCCAGCTTGATTTCCAATAAAATTCTTTTGAATCGGTTTTGAAGCTTTGGCTAATAAAACGGTTGTGTCACTAGAATAGGGAGGAGCTACCACAACCCAGCGTTTATCTTGCTGGGCTTGGTAACTGTCTTCCAATAATTCGAAATGTAATTTTTGAGTATAGAACTCAATGGCTTCATCGTAATCATTTACGACCAGTGCAATGTGTACGATGGATTGTTTTAGTTCTTCCTATTTTTATTTACGTGTAGCTTTAAATGTTCCATTAGGTTGTATTGCAATCATCTCTTTAAAGATGCCTTTTTCAGCATTTTTAAACTCTACTTTAAATCCTTCTAAAGCTTTAAAAGAAAACTTATGTTCTCCAGTTGCAATTAATTCATATTCTGGTTGTCCAGGAACGAAAAGATATAACACATTTTCTTTTGTGTAAATTTTTATAGTTGTTCCTGAAACCTCATATTCTCCAACATACTGTTTTAAAGTTTCAGCATTTACATCAATAGTTTTTGGTGTGTGTTTGAAGGATATAGCATCAAGCGTAGGTTCTATTTTTAATAAAGCATTAGAAATGTCGCCGCTCTCATTAGTTGCAAAGCTAATTTTTAAACCATCTCCAGAAGTATCCACTTTTCCGTCTTTAGCATCAAATAATTCAAATACATCGTAATGATAATGTTTTAAGTATAGTTGCTTGCTTTTATCTGTTGCATATAAAAATAATGAATCATTCTTTGTAAATACTTCAAATTTACCATATCCAGGATTGTAATAATCTCCTGTATAATCTGCTCTCACATGTGATGGTTTTGTATTTTTAATGTTTGATGAAGATTTTTCACTATCAGATTTTTCTTTTGCTTTTTTTGCTTTCTCTTGTCCATCTGTATATCGCTTTACCCAATCGGTTTTATTAACCTTTAGCATTCTATCAGCAATTATATTTCTTACAATTCCAGTAGCTGCTGATGTATTTTGATTCGTTAAAACAACAATACCAAGTTTGTCTGAAGGAAAGAAAGCAACATTTGCTGAGAACCCATCAATATTACCTCCGTGTTCTACACGATAATGTCCTTTATATGAACTCAACATCCATCCATATCCATAATTTGCAAAATGCATGTCAGGTGTTTTTTGACTAGGCAAAGCTCCACCAATCACCATTTGAGAACTCATAGCTTCTCTAAGATATGATTCAGGGATGATTTCTTTTTCGTTATACTTTCCTTTGTTTATCCAGGTAATTAACCACTTACTCATGTCATTCGCACTACTATTTATACTTCCGGCAGGTGACATTCCGGCGATGTCATAGTAATCCATTTTGCTAATAGTACCATCTTCTTTTAGTTGATATCCGAATGCTGCATTGCTTGCTGATTTCATCTCTGCAATGGTTGAATTTGACCTGGTCATACCTAAAGGAGTAAAGAAATGATTTGAAATATTGTCTTCCCAACTTTTACCTGTTATTTTTTCTGCAATAACCCCTTGTGCTAAAAACATAAAGTTGTTGTAATACCATTGCTGACGAATTCCAGTAAAAGGTTCTTGGTGTTTAACACGAAGAAGTAAACTGTCTTTATTATGAGTTGGAAATAAGTACCAGGAAAAATCATGTCTTGGTAAACCTGTACTGTGTCGCATTAAATCTTTGATAATGATGTTGTTATTCATGTCATCATTGTGAAATTCTAACTCAGGAATGTATTTTCGAGGACTGTCGTTAAAAGATAATTTTTTTTCAGCTCGTAATTTCCCCAATATAGCAGATGTAAAAGCTTTAGAAGAAGAACCAATAGCAAATAAGGTATTGGCATCTACAGGAGTTTTATTTTCATAATCTTTATAACCAAACCCTTTGGTAAAAATAACTTTATCTCCTTCTACAATAGCTACAGAAAAGCCAGGAGCCTTGGTTGCTTCAAGAACACTGGTAAGTTCTTTTTCTAAGCCTTTTAACCTTTTGTCTTTTTTTTGTGCTGTTATTGATAATGCTGATAGAGTAAATATCAGCATAAAGATTACTTTTTTCATGTTGGTTGTTTTAAATGAGTTTGATTAAGTTTATGATTATTCGTGTTTGGTTGCAAACGAAACATAGTTTGTAAAAGATACTATATTTTTCAGTTTCGTCAAAGCATTACCTTTTGTTATTGTCCTATTAGTATTATATTTCTATAAGATGTTACAAAAAAGAATAGTTTTATTACTGACTATTAATGCAGATTCTGTTTTTAAAACGCTCCTGCACGTTATTTTAATTAAATAAACTAGCTTTACATCATTAGTTTCAATTTTTGAAACCAAGATTAAAAATTTAAACTTGTGAAAAAAGAAACACGCAAGGATCAAATTATTCTAACTTCTGCAAAGCTTTTTAAAGAAAAAGGGTATGCTGCTGTAACCATGCGCGATATTGCAAAAGCTTTAGATATGAAAGCTGCCAGTCTATACAATCATATCAGTTCTAAGCAAGATATTTTAAAAATTATTATCATTTCTATTGCTGAAGAGTTTACAAATGAAATGAATAGTATTCATACTTCTAAAGTAAGCTGTATCGATAAGTTACAGCAAATTGTAGCGCTTCATATAGATATTGCTTATAGAAATTCTTACGGAATGGCTTCTTTGAATAACGATTGGATGCATTTGGAAGAG
>CAJXHW010000110.1 GCA_913054565.1 uncultured Kordia sp.
TTTTAATTTTTAAATCATTTATTTGCCCATACTTATTAATAGCAAATTTAATAATTGCTTTTCCTTTTTCTCCTTTAGTGTTCATTGTGTTTAAGTTCTCTTGTATATGCTCAATGAATTTTTCTTGACCACCATAATATTTCGCCATTATAGAACTATTCATGGCGATCCATTGTTTTACCTTACCAACTATTTCTTTTCCATTTGAATCAATTAGAGTTGGTTTACCTTCAACGAATGTTGTTATTCCAGTGATTGTATCTGAACCATAATATGCTACGAATTTTCTATCAACCTCATTTGGATTGGTAAATCTGATAATATTGATGCCTTTTAAGAATATTTTGATTTCACCTTTTATTTTATCATTAGTATAAATACATTCTGCATGTAACGTGTCATCAGGAGAGTAAACTTTCCAAACACCCTGTTTTTGCCCTTTAGAATCAATTTGATTTATTTCTTCATTTCTATATTGTATGGATTCCTGACCAGATAGTCTTGTTATAGAAAAAACTATTAATATTGTGAGAACGACTAATTTCATTTTATTCGATTTGTCTTATGAGGTTTTTATTCCAATTTTATTGCTTATAATAAACCCGTTATGAATATTACAATTACCGCTAACAAGTAAATAAACACTATTACTTGTTAAAGAGGTAAAGTTAACTAATTATAGATAGCTTATGATTTTGTTTGCGTATTAATAAATTCTATAATAGAGTTTAGGGAGTAGTTATAATCAAACCATGTAGTATTGGCGTTACGTTTAAACCAAGTGACTTGTCTTTTTGCAAAGCGTCGGGTGTTTTTTTTAATTTCTGAAATTGCAAAAGGCAAATTCCATTCTCCATCAAAATACATCATCAATTCTTTATAGCCAACAGTATTTAGCGCATTTAAATGTTTATGAGCATATAATTCTTTTGCTTCATCTAGTAAACCATTGTCAATCATGATGTCTACACGCTTGTTAATCCGCTCATACATTAACGCTCTTTCTGCCGTTAAACCAATAGAAATAGTTGTAAAAGGTCTTTTGTTTTTGTCTTGATTTAAGAATGAAGAGTACGGTTTGCCAGAGCCAATGCAAATTTCTAAAGCTCTTGATACCCGCTGCGGATTATCTAAAGCGATTTTATGATATGTAATGGGATCTAATTCTTTTAATTGGCGTTGTAAACTCTCTAAACCTTCCGTATTTAAGCGTTCGGTTAGTTTTAGTCTAATAGACTTATCTACAGTAGGGAAGTTGTCTAAACCATTAATTACTGCGTCTACATACATTCCTGAACCGCCAACCATGATTACTATTGAATGTTTTTGAAATAAGGTGTCTAATTTTTTAAGAGCATCGCGTTCAAAACTACCTACATTATAGGTGTCAAAAATTGATTTGTTTTGAATAAAATGGTGCTGTGCAGCAGTTAATTCATCTTGGTCTGGTACTGCTGTACCAATAGTCATTTCTTTAAAAAATTGCCTTGAGTCACACGAAATAATTTCAGTGTTAAAATGTTGGGCTAATTTTATACTTAGTGCCGTTTTTCCTATTGCAGTAGCACCAACAATACTTATTAAATATTTTTTTTTAGTAGACAAATTATATGGCTTTAATGAAGTTTATGACCGCATTCATAACAGAAATCGGCATCATCTCTATGCTTGCTTGCACTACAATTAGGGCAGTTTTGAGTGTTTAGATGTGGTTTGCTTACTTTTTTAGACATTTCAGAGGTTACTATTCCTGTAGGTACAGCTATAATTGCGTATCCTAAAATCATAATGATAGATGCTATAAATTGACCAAAACCTGTTACCGGAGCAATATCACCATAGCCTACAGTAGTAAGGGTTACAATGGCCCAATAAACACTTCTAGGAATGCTAGTAAAACCACTATCTGTTCCGCCTTCAATCATATACATAATTGTACCTAAAATGACACATAACATAAAAACAGCTAGTAAAAAAACGGATATTCGTGCTCTACTTGCTTTTAGTGCTTTAGACATTTCATTACCTTCTCCTATGAACCGGGCTAATTTTAATATTCTAAACACACGTAATAAGCGTAATGCTCGTAGTGCAATTAATGCGTGTGAACCGACAAAAAATAAGGATAAGTATTTTGGAATTGTAGATAAGAAATCAATAATTCCATAAAAACTAAAAATATATTCTTTGGGCTTTTTTATAGAAATTATTCTTGCAAAATATTCTAAAGAAAACAATATAGTAAAAACCCATTCTGCAACGTTTAATTCATGAGCATATAAGATCTCTACAGATGTAATGCTTTCAAGCATTACAACAACTATACTGGTAAGAATTAAAATTAATAAAACAATATCAAACCATTTTCCTGCAGGGGTGTCTGCTTCATAAATAATTTCATGAAGTTTGTTTTTCCAATTTTTTTTTAATTCCTGTTCTATCAAAATATAAGGTTTAATGAAGTAACTACTTGATTGGCAAAGGTAGTATTTTCTTGACTCTTCTTCGTCTTAAAAAACTCTGTATCAGATGTTGTGTGTCTCTACTGTCCTCCATTGGAATAATGATATCTCTTAGAATAGCTAAATTGTTAATTTGATGGTTTAATTGATAAAAACCATAGCCTTTTTACACTCCATTTTCAATTAAAATAACACTGCGTTCTTCTTGTGTTCTACCACTATCAATAATTAATTTATTAGCGTTTTTATATGAGTAATCGTCAATAAATGAATTTACACGTTGGTTGTAATCTGTGTGTTTTTCATCATTACAACAAGCCCCTTTACATGCTTTAGTTTTATACGGAAAACAAGTGCCATTGGTTTCAGATAATTTGTTAACTGTTTGGCATAATTGGTATTCTTCAGTAATTTTGAACAAGAATTTTTTAGCTTCATTTATGGTAGAAAACGAAGTAATTGCTTTTTTTCTATGATCTATTTTTTCATAGGTTAAACTAATATATCCTTCAGAGTTTTTCTTTTTATACAAACCAAATTGAAAACTTGTTTTGCGTTGGGAACGGTTAAAAAGTGGTTTGTTTTTTTTTATTTCATTACTTTCCTTTAACAGAGCAATTAACTCATTTCCTGTTTCTTCATAAGTAACTGCAGCAACCAGTTTTTGAAGGTTTTTTGACTTCCTATTTGTTCCTAAAAAATGCTGGTTAACTCTTTTTTTTATGTTTTTGTTTTTTCCGATATATAGAATATTACCTTGATCATTATGGATGTAATACACTCCAGTTTTTGATGGTAAGTCATCTATAATAACAGAGAGTTTTGGAGCTATTTTTTTACTGACTTCTATGCCAGATTTTATAGCAGCGTTTACAATATCTTTACCAGAATCTTTATCTAATAATAACTTAAAAAGTTTTACAGTAGCTAAAGCATCTCCTGATGCACGATGCCTGTCTGACATAGGGATTCCTAGGGCTTTTACTAAGGTGCCCAGTTTGTATTTTTCTTGACCAGGAATTAATTTTTTACTTAACTCAACAGTACACAAGGTTTGCCTGATAAAATCATAGCCCAAACGTTTAAATTCAGTCCTTAAAATTCGGTAATCAAAAGAGGTGTTGTGTGCAACCAATATGCAATCTTTAGTAATTTCAACAATCCGTTTAGCTACTTCATGAAATTTTGGTGCATTACGCAACATTTTATTGTTAATACCTGTAAGGTTAACAACAAAGGGTTGAATTTGTTTTTCTGGGTTTACTAGAGAAATAAATTGATCAATAATTTCATGACCATCATATTTGTATATAGCAATTTCGGTAATGCCTTCTTCATTAAATTTACCTCCCGTGGTTTCTATGTCAACTATCGCGTAAATATCTTATTTATTATATGTTCTAGCTCCAAATATACTACTTCCTATCCTAACCATAGTACTTCCACAGCTAATTGCAATTTTATAATCACCACTCATCCCCATAGAAAGCGTTTCTAAATTACAGTTTTCTGATTTGTAGTTTCTTAAGGTTTCAAAGGTTGATTTCAGATATTCAAATTCTTTCGTTATTTGATTTTGATTATCTGTAAAAGTAGCCATTCCCATCAACCCCGCTATTTTAATATGCTCAAGATTTTTTAATTCTTCTGATTGTAATAATGTTTTTAATTCGGGTTCTAGCATACCAAACTTACTGTCTTCAGAAGCAATTTTTAACTGCAATAGGCACTTAATCACTCTCGAGTTTTTTTTAGCTTGTTTATTTATTTCTTTTAACAACTTTAGGTTGTCTACAGCGTGTATTAAACTAACAAAAGGCGCCATGTATTTTACTTTATTGCGTTGTACATGTCCAATCATATGCCATTCAACATCTTTTGGCATAGCGTCATGTTTTTCCGACATTTCCTGGATTTTATTTTCACCAAAAACACGTTGTCCTGCATTATAAACCTCTTGCAGTAATTCAATAGGTTTTGTTTTAGATACAGCAACTAAAGTAACGTTACTAGGTATTGTGTTTTGAATTTGTTTTAAATTAGTTTGAATGCTCATGTTGAGTTTTACAGTTAAAATTAAAAGTAGACGTGTTTTAAAACTCGTAAATAGTTAATCCGCTTCTTAATTTTGGTTCAATATAAGTGCTTTTTGGAGGCATTGAAAGGCCTTCATCTGCAATTTGTTTCATTTGTTCAATGTTAATAGGTAACATTCCAAATGCAACTTGAAATCCACCAGTATCAACTTCTTGTTTGAGTTCTACAGTTTTTTTAGTTCCTGGTAGATAGTCTAAACGTTTTTCATTTCTTAAATCCTTAATCCCAAGAATTGGTTTCAAGATTAATTTATAGAGAATTTGAGTGTCTAAAGCCTCTAAGGCATTTTCAAAAACAGAAAATTTTGAACGTAGATGTAACGTGTAAAACTCACCATCTAAATACATGCTAAAATGATGCTGGTTGGATAGTTTTGTAGGATGTGAACCACAATTTTCAATTGTAAAACATTCGTCCAATTGAATTAAAAAATCTTTTTTAGATAAGCCGTTTAAATCTTTCACTAATCTATAAAATTCATAAATTTTTAAATCAGTTTCAGGAATCAAACAACTCATAAAGTGTTTTTGTGAAGCGTTAAGATCTGGGTAATCTTTTGCTAATAAAGCAGACGATGAGCTTCTGTGGTGTCCGTCTGCAATATATAAACTATCAATTTTTGAAAATTCTTGTTCAATAGTTTTAATATGTTGTACATCATCAATGAGCCATAAAAAATGTGAGATTCTATCTGTTGTAGAAAATTCATATTCTGGGCGCTCTACCATGATGTTGCTAAACAAGTTTTCTAAAACATCGCTTTTAGGGTAAGTTAGTAAAACAGGTTCTGCATTAAAGCCAACTGTATCAATATACTCTTTAAACAACAACTCACGTTTTTCAATAGTTTTTTCGTGAATTTTTATGACATTATTATTATAATCCTCAACAGACGTAGCACCAATAATACCTACAAAGGTATGGGTTCTAGTAACTTTTTTATACAAGTAATATTTAGGAATTTCATCTTGAATAAAAAACTGTTCATCTTTAAATTCATGGTAGCGATTACGCACCAAATTAAATTCTTTTTTTGTAGAAATTTCTTGTGCGAATTTATACCCAGGATTCAAAATTTGTAAAAATGAATAAGGGTTATTTTTTAAGCGAAATTCAAGCCCTTCTTTGTCATAGATATGATAAGAGCGTGACACCACTAAATTGGCTTTATCACGCGTTGGTCTGACTGCTTTAAAAGGTTTTAATATGGCCATGAAATGTTGTGCGACATTTTTAGTATACTTAAAAGTATACTTTTTTAATGAACTAGTAGCTTTTAATTATAGTAAAACCTCATAAACAGAAAAATTTATGAGGTTTTAAGTGTAATTATAAATTTATTAAGCAAACATCGTTGCTACTTTTTCTGCTTTTCTACTTTCAGAATAATCATAGAACCCTTCTTTAGATTTGATTCCTAATTTACTAGCCATAACCATGTTTACTAATAATGGGCATGGTGCGTATTTAGGTTTTTTGAATCCGTCATGCATTACGTTTAGAATTGATAAACATACATCTAAACCAATGAAATCAGCTAATTGTAATGGCCCCATTGGGTGCGCCATACCTAATTTCATAACTGTATCTATTTCTTCAACACCAGCTACACCATTGTATAATGCTTCAATAGCTTCATTAATCATCGGCATTAAAATTCTATTGGCAACAAAACCTGGGTAATCATTAACTTCTGTAGGTACTTTAT
>CAJXHW010000111.1 GCA_913054565.1 uncultured Kordia sp.
CATTTTTCCTTCCGAGATACGTTTAATGCCTGAATCAAAAGTAGCGGCTACCACCTGTTTATTTACTTTTATAAATGAAGTATAATCGGAATCATCTATTAATTCTGCCTTAGTTGGATTGTCAAGTTTATTTAAGTTCCAAACTCCTTTTTTTGTAGCTATTAGATAATTGTCGTATTCTTTAATAATATATGTTACTGGGTTTACATCAATTTTAATAATAGACTTTATAGGCGTCAACGAATCGTTTTCAAATTTATAAATCCCTTTGTCTGTTGCTAAAAATATTTTAGTGCCTAGATGAACAATTTTATTTACCTTGGGGCTATTGTAATTTGAAAACTTTCCTTTAGCATAGATTGATAGACCAGAATGTGTTCCAATAAACAAACTGTCGTTTTTAAAGAGTAAAGAGGTCAGAAAATTAGATTTTAATCCTTTTTTTTCATTAAAGACAGTAAACTCATCTCCATCAAAACGAGCCAATCCACCCCCTTGTGTAGCTAACCATAAATACCCAATAGAGTCTTGAACAATATCATACACTTGGGATTGTGGCAAACCATCTTTTGTCGTGAAGTTTTGTAATTGACTATTTTGTGAAAACGCAGAAAAACTAAGTGTAAGTAATAGAATAAATAAAGATTCCTGCCTCCGCAGGAATGCCAATATGTTACTAATTATATTCACAGATAGTATTATAATAATTTAATTCTAGATATTTAATTACGTTTGATAAACAAACTTACATAAAAAGTAACTGCTCATTACAAACAGTTACTTCTTCAACCAAAACAAATAGCATTCCAAACTTAATTCATAGCATACAAGCGTAAGTTTTCTGTATCAGGTTCTATATGCTGTAAATCTCCATAAGGCTTGATGAGAGGCTTCAATACACATAAAACAGTTACTTTTCCTTTAATTGTCAGTTTATTACCTTTTACATTAGACCTCCATCTAAATTTCTCCAAAGGAATGTCATACTTATCTATAATACTTGATATTACTTCGTTTTGTTCAATCCAATCCATAATAGCTTCTGGCGATTTAAATGTTGGCATTTCATCATCAGAATTGGTATAATCAAACTCCCATTTTACAGGTATACTAAAACGATATGTATAAGCATCACCTACGTATCTCTCTTTTTTATTATTAAGAGCATCATACCAATCAATTTCTTTTTCCTCTGAGTATTTTCTTGCGATTTCTTTCGACAAGTCTAGTTTTCCTGGTGAATGAGCATAAGGGTAGAACACATAGTAAGGTTTAGCTAAATAGTGTTCTGAAAATTCGCCTCCGAAAACATCATAATAAGGAGAAGCAACAACACTAGGTACTTCATCAGCTACAAAAGCATCTCTTAATGTTTTCATTAAATCGGTATTGTCTCCTAAGCCTCTTGAATGAAAAATAATTTTTGTTTGACTATGAATTCCTTCTTTAAGAATAGGTAATGTTCCTTGTGTAATAGCTTTTCGTAAAGATTCTGTAGAAACTCTTTCTCCATTAATTAATGTCTCCATCTCTAATCCAGTCCATGGGTTGTGATCTGAAACAATATGAATCTCACCATAGGTGTTACCGTCATAATTCTTATTCAACCAAGTGATTACTTCTTGTAATGAGAAGGCATTATCTACTACTTCAAATTGCTTATTGATGAAATAATCCCTAGCACTTTTATACAATTTTTTAGTATCGGTGTCTATGCCTGTAATAAAAACTAAGGGTTGTCTAAATGTGATGTTTTCTACTATTTCTGTTGCTATTTTTTTTGCGATAACTTCTGTTTTTTTTACAGGCTTTTTTTTATCACAGCTTGCAAATAGACCAACAACAAGGAGTAATCCCATTACTACACTTGTTTTTACGATTCCTGTTCTCATACTTTTTAATTTTTAATGATTAATACTCTTTGATGTTTGTGTGATTATTGAATAATTAGAATTTTAAGCAGCTCCTCAAATAATGTGATTCGTTTGGAATCTAATTTCCAAAAATCGTCTTGTTCTTTTTCATTTAAGACAACCTTCCCGTTTTCGTTGATGATACTCTTTAGGTGTTTAATTTTTGAAGTGCTGCTAAAATCCATAATGACTACATTTTTATTACTCACACTTCAAATGTAGACAGGAAAGTAAGGTTAATATAGTAGGATTTAGAATTCGTAGAATATGAAATAGAATTCGTAGAAAAGTTATTCTTTTGGTTGATTGTACTCGTGTAATTTGATCAAATTTTCCTGCTCAGGATTTTCAGAAAATGAACGTAAATAAGCATCGATATATTGAATAGACCGCTCCTCAGGATGAAAGAGAACTTTATTATCTTTCTGCGCCCACTCATTAATTTGGATGTAAGTTTCGCCTTCATGTGTACGATAAAACTTTTGTATATGATCTGGAAGTTTTTCTCTTAAATCATTTCCAATAATTACATTGTAATAGTTTAAATCTGCTGTAAAAAAATGAAATGAAAGTAATTTATCATATACTCCAAAAAGATTATTACTAAGAGGTAATACAATTACCATAAATAGCATTGTTACTCTTTGTTTATCGAATTGAGAGAAGAAAAATTCAAAAGGGCTAAAGGTTTTTAACCCCCAAAACAAAATAACAACACTTATCATGTTTTGAATATTCCAAGGAACTACATTATACCCATATCCTAAATAAAATAGGAGGAATGTGATGATAGCATGCATTCCTAATATAAAGCCAATTGCAAACTTTCTAGTTTTATTAAAAAGCAGTAGAATTCCCATAGAGGCTTCCATCCAAGGAACTGCATAGGTAAATGTGTTTAAGAACCATTGAGGTAGAAAACTAAAGTGTTTGTTTAAGGCACTGAGCCATTGTATATAAAAGGCATCGTTTAATTTTTGAATACCACTCCAAAAATACGTAGCAAAAAAGATGAGAATTATAGTATATAAAATTTTTTTAGCTTCAGTTTTCTTGGGGAAAATAACAACTGCTAAAATTGTTAAAGCAGATTGATAAAAATAGGGTTGCAATCTATTTTGATCTACAAATGCCAAATAAATGTAGAGTAGGATTACTAACCAGCCTATCCAGCGTTTATTGAGAAATATATAAACAACCTGTGATCCAAAAAATAACCACCAAAAAAGAGTGTCAAAAAAGCCCATAGGAATTGGAATCCAATCAAATAGTGGTAAGACTGGAAATACCTTATTTGTGATCCAAAGTTTAGGAGCATACATCATCAATAGCAACGTTGATAAAAGAGCAATGATTCTCACCCAATTTATTTTTTGTCGATCTGTGAATTGTAACACCATGAATCTAAGATATCAACTTTTCTTTTAAATATTTAGAAGTATAAGACCTTTTGTCTTTAATTAAATCCTCAGGAGTTCCTTCAAAAATTAATTCACCACCTTTTTTCCCGCCTTCTAACCCAAGATCAATAATATAATCGGCACATTTAATCAATTCTATATTATGTTCAATGACAATAATAGAATGTCCTTTTTCAATCAATGCATTAAAAGATGCTAGTAGTTTTTTAATATCATGAAAGTGTAATCCAGTTGTAGGTTCATCAAAAATAAATAGCGCTTTGTCTTTCGTATTTCCTTTTATTAAGAAAGATGCTAGTTTAATCCGTTGAGCTTCACCTCCTGATAGTGTAGAAGATGATTGTCCCAGTTGTACATAACCTAAGCCTACATCTTGAAGTGGTTTTAATTTACCTGCAATTTTTGTTTGATTGTTTTCTGAGAAAAAAGCAACGGCATCATCAATTGTGAGCTTTAAAATGTCATCGATGTTCTTTCCTTCAAAATTAACCTCTAAAACTTCTTTTTTAAAGCGTTTACCATTGCAGGTATCACATTGTAAATGTACATCAGCCATAAATTGCATTTCAATGGTAACAACACCATCTCCTTTACATACTTCACACCTTCCACCTTCTACATTAAAAGAGAAATGCTTGGGTTTGTAGTTTCTTATTTTAGATATTTTCTGAGATGATAATAGGGCTCTAATATCATCATAAGCTTTAATATAGGTGACAGGGTTTGAGCGTGATGAACGCCCTATAGGATTCTGATCTATAAACTCAACATGTTTTAATTGCTCAAAACTTCCAAAGACATCCGTATGTTGTCCCATTTTTTCTCCATATCCAACTAATTTTTTTTGCATGCTAGGATATAGAATCTTTTTTACTAAAGTGCTTTTTCCACTGCCCGACACCCCAGTAATTACAGTAAGACTGTTTAAAGGGAAGTTCACATCAATATTCTGAAGATTGTTTTCTCTTGCTCCAGTAATATGGATATGATTTTTGGAATTTCTTCTGGTTTTTGGAACTTCAATTTTTAATTCTTCATTTAGATACTTTGCGGTTAAAGAATCGGATTTTAAAAGTTCATTATAAGTACCTTCAGCGACAACATTACCTCCAAAAGTACCTGCTTCCGGACCAATATCTATAATGTAATCTGCAGCTTTCATAATATCTTCATCATGCTCAACCACCACTACTGTATTTCCTAAATCGCGTAAGTCTTGTAAAACACCTATCAAGCGTTCTGTATCTTTAGGATGCAAGCCAATACTCGGTTCATCTAAAATATACATAGAGCCAACTAAACTACTTCCTAAAGAAGTTGCTAGATTGATACGCTGACTTTCCCCCCCTGACAGTGTATTGGAAGTTCTGTTTAATGTTAGATAATTTAACCCAACATTTTGTAAGAATTGTAAGCGATTGTTGATTTCTGCCAGTAATCGTTTTCCAATTTTCTGATCGTATTCATTCAATTGAATTTGCCCAAAGAAATTTGATAGTTCATCCAAAGGTAAAGTGACTAGGTCAGAAATAGTTTTTTTATCGATCAATACATAGTCAGCTTCTTTTCGTAATCGTTTCCCTTGGCATTCAGTACACTTAGTTTTTCCACGATACCTAGACAACATCACTCGATTCTGAATCTTGTAACTCTTCTCTTCTAAGGCATTAAAAAAAACATCAATTCCTTTAAAATCATTATTTCCAGTCCAAACTAGTTCTTTTTGGTCTAGTGTTAACTCAAACCAAGGCTTGTGAATAGGAATGTCGTATTTATAAGCGTGTGTAATTAGGTCTTCTTTGTAATGTTTATAAGAATCAGATCTATAAGGAAAAATAGCGTCATCATAAATGGATAAGCCAGTATTAGGAATGACTAAATCTTTATCAATTCCAATAATATTTCCATAGCCCTCACATTTCGGACAAGCACCGTAAGGGTTGTTAAAACTAAAAAAATGTGTATTGGGTTCGTAAAAAGTCATTCCATCTAATTCAAACTTATTGTTGAACTCGGTAATGTTATTATCTACTAAACTTTCTATTAAACAAACACCACTTCCTTCAAAGAAAGCTGTTTGTATAGAATCTCCTAATCGATTATAAAAATCTTCGTTATCTTGTATGACAACTCGATCTACAACCAATTTTAAATCATCATAATTAGATTCAGATACAGGAAAATCATCTAAACGATATACTTGTCCATTGTACTTTAATCTTGCATACCCTTGTTGGGATAAAACCTTTATAACAGTTGTAATGTCTCTTTTTTCATTAATTACTATTGGACAGAGTAATAGTAATTTTGTATTCTCTTCAAATTCTTTTACAAAATTGAGAACATCACTAACAGTATGTTTCTTTACTAAATTTCCAGAAATTGGAGAATAGGTCTTTCCAATTCTAGCATATAATAATTTAATATAGTCATATATTTCAGTAGATGTTCCAACTGTAGAACGTGGATTGGTAGAATTCACCTTTTGTTCAATAGCAATAGCAGGAGCAATTCCTTTTATATAGTCTACTTTGGGTTTATGTAATTTTCCTAAAAATTGACGAGCATAAGAAGATAAACTTTCTACATAACGTCGTTGTCCTTCTGCATACAAAGTATCGAAGGCTAAAGACGATTTTCCTGAGCCAGAAAGTCCAGTAATAACGACTAATTTATTTCTTGGAATAACAACATCAATATTTTTTAAATTGTGGAGTTTTGCTCCTTTAATGATGATGTTTTCTTTGGGGTTTACAGCTGTAATATCTAAACTCATGTGCTTTCAAAACAAGCTCTAAAAATAATCATTTTTTCATCTTTAAATAAATGAATTGGACTATATTTTGTTAAAAATTTGTCTTTCAAAGAAATATTTTAC
>CAJXHW010000112.1 GCA_913054565.1 uncultured Kordia sp.
ATGATACAGCAACAAATGATAGTATTGAAATGATTCAGAAGGTATTCCAACTCTAAACCCATGGAAAAAATAATAAAAATAGGTACTCGCGATAGTCAATTGGCATTATGGCAAGCAAAAACTGTACAACAAAAATTAAATGATTTAGGGTATAAAACAGAACTCATCCCAGTAAAATCAACAGGTGATGTTGTGTTAGATAAACCGTTATATGAATTAGGTATCACAGGAATATTTACTAAAACATTAGATGTGGCTATGCTAAATGGTACAGTAGATATTGCAGTACATTCTATGAAAGATGTGCCTACGGCTTTACCTATTGGTATCTGTCAATCTGCAGTTTTAGAACGTGCAAATTCTACAGATATTTTAGTTCATAAAGGATTAGGTTTTTTAGATACTGAAGGAACAATTGCTACAGGAAGTTTAAGAAGAAAAGCACAATGGTTGCATAAATATCCAGACCATGAAGTAGTTGATTTGCGCGGAAATGTAAATTTGCGTTTACAGAAATTAGAGGATAACGATTGGGGAGGGGCAATTTTCGCAAAAGCTGGCTTAGAGCGCATTGAGGTTTTACCAGAAAATTACATTGATTTAAGTTGGATGGTGCCGGCTCCTGCACAAGGAGCGGTAGTTGTTCATACGATGAAAAATGATGAGTTTACAACTGGAGCTGTAGCTAGACTTAATGATGAAGCAACGGAATTATGTACTAGAATTGAACGTGAGTTTTTAAGGGAATTAGAAGGGGGTTGTACAGCGCCAATTGGTGCGCTAGCTACAATTGAAAACGATGCAATGTCTTTTGAAGGTGTACTCTTCTCATTAGATGGCGAACAAAAAATAGAAGTAAGCCTTAAAGATATTCCTGTTTCAGAAATAGAAAATACAGGAAAACAATGCGCGCAAAAAGTACTGACTAACGGTGGTATAGAGTTGATGCGACAAATAAAAGCAGAACTTAAGTAATGTTATGAAGAGTATAAATGTTTTGTCTACTAAAAAACTCTCTTCAGAACAATTAAGGTTGTTTGACAATAGTCAAATTAGTATAGATGCATATGGCGCTATTTCTATTGAAAAACTGCCATTCATCGCTACAAATCAAGTAGAAAATGCAATAGTGACAAGTCAGAATTCTGCACAAATTATTATTGACGCGGGTATACAAGTTAACAACGTATTTTGTGTTGGTAAAAAGACATCAAAACTGATTTTAAAGAATTCTATTAATGTTGTTAAAACGGCTAGTAATGCTGCTGATTTAGCAAATTTCATAGTAAAAAAACATAAAAATGATTCTTTTGTGTTTTTTTGTGGTAATATACGAAGAGATGAATTGCCAAATATATTGACTAAAAACGAAATTGATTTTACTGAAAAATTGATTTATAAAACAAGTTCAAATTTTCAAAAAATCAACAAAAACTTTGATGGGATTTTATTTTTTAGTCCAAGTGGAGTTCAAAGTTATATCCAAGAAAATTCATTAACTAACTCTGTGGTTTTCTGTATAGGGAAGACCACTGCCAGTGAAGTAAGAAAACACACATCAAATATTGTTGTAGCACAACAATCTACAGTAGAAAATACCATCACCACAGCAATCGATTATTTCAAAAGCTAAATAGTACCATTTTTACTATAAATTGCTTATTTTCGCATACTTATAAAATTAAGAGGAAAATGAGTACGAAGTTTACGGAATACAAGGGGCTTAACTTGCCAAATGTTGCTGATGAAATATTAAAATTCTGGGAGGAAAATAATATTTTTGATAAAAGTATAACGACTCGTGATGATAACAAACCATTTGTGTTTTTTGAAGGACCACCTTCAGCTAATGGTATGCCAGGGATTCATCACGTAATGGGCCGTACCATTAAAGATATTTTTTGTCGTTATAAAACTCAAAAAGGATTTCAGGTAAAACGTAAAGCAGGTTGGGACACACATGGACTACCAGTTGAGCTTGGTGTAGAAAAAGAACTTGGAATTACTAAAGAAGATATTGGTACAAAAATTACTGTTGAAGAATATAATGCTGCTTGTAAAAAAGCAGTAATGAAATATACAGATGTTTGGAATAGCTTGACAGAAAAAATGGGGTATTGGGTAGATATGGAAGATCCATATGTGACCTACAAGCCCAAATACATGGAAAGTGTGTGGTGGTTGTTAAAGCAAATCTATGAGAAAAATTTAATATACAAAGGGTACACTATTCAGCCATACTCTCCTAAGGCAGGTACTGGATTAAGTTCGCATGAAATTAACCAACCTGGGGCATATCAAGATGTTACTGATACAACAATTGTAGCGCAGTTTAAAGCTGTAAAAGATACATTACCGCAAGTGTTACAAATTGATGGCGATGTGCATTTAATGGCATGGACTACAACACCTTGGACTTTGCCAAGTAACACGGCATTAACTGTTGGGGCTAAAATTGATTATGTGTTGGTGAAAACATTCAACCAATACACCTTTGAAGCAACCAATGTAATTTTAGCTAAAAATTTAGTGGCTAAGCAATTTGCGGGTAAAAAATTCAAGCAAGTAGACAGTGAAGCAGATTTAAAAACATATGAATCTGGGGCAAAACAAATTCCGTTTGTTGTTGTTTCGGAACATAAAGGAGCAGATTTAGTAGGTGTAAAATACGAACAATTATTACCATACGCCTTGCCATATGAAACACCAGAAGAAGCCTTTAGAGTTATTCCTGGAGATTTTGTTACTACAGAGGACGGAACAGGAATAGTGCATACAGCACCAACGTTTGGAGCAGATGATGCATTGGTAGCTAAAGATGCTGGTGTGCCGCCTTTATTAGTCAAAGATGCAAATGACAATTTAGTGCCTCTGGTAGATTTACAAGGTAAATTCACTAAAGACATGGGTGAGTTTGCAGGTATGTATGTGAAAAATGAATATTATGTTGATGGTGAAGCACCAGAAAAATCAGTAGATGTTCAAATAGCAATTAAATTAAAGGAAGAAAACAAAGCGTTTAAGGTTGAAAAATACGTGCATAGTTATCCGCATTGTTGGCGAACTGACAAACCAATTTTATACTACCCGTTAGATTCTTGGTTTATAAAAGTGACTGATGTAAAAGATAAAATGCATTCGTTAAACGAAACAATTAACTGGAAACCAGAAGCAACAGGTACAGGACGTTTTGGAAACTGGTTAAAAAACGCTAATGATTGGAACTTATCACGTTCTCGTTTTTGGGGAATTCCTTTGCCAATTTGGAGATCTGAAGACGGTACAGAAGTAAAAATAATGGGTTCTGTAGCAGAATTAAAAAAAGAAATGCAACGTGCAGTATCTGCCGGTGTAATGTCAGAAGATATTTTTGCCAAGTTTGTAATTGGCGATATGTCTGATGAAAATTATGACACGATTGATTTACATAAAAATGTGGTTGATAAAATTACATTAGTGTCAGACTCTGGGAAGCCAATGACACGAGAATCTGATTTGATTGATGTGTGGTTTGATTCTGGATCAATGCCTTATGCGCAGTGGCACTACCCGTTTGAAAATAAAGAATTAGTTGATAGTACATGGAAAACAGCAGATTTTATTGCTGAAGGGGTTGATCAAACGGGCGGATGGTTTTATACATTACACGCCATAGCAACTTTAGTATTTAATGATAAGGCGTATAAAAATGTAGTATCTAACGGATTAGTGTTAGATAAAAATGGACAAAAAATGTCTAAACGTTTAGGAAATGGGATTGATCCATTTTCAACTTTAGAAAAATATGGTCCTGATGCCACACGTTGGTATATGATTTCAAATGCAAATCCATGGGATAATTTAAAGTTTGATTTGGATGGAATTACTGAGGTAAGTAGAAAGTTTTTTGGAACATTATACAATACCTATTCGTTTTTTAGTTTATATGCAAACTTAGATAACTTTAACTATTCTGAAGAAGATATTGCTATTGCAAACAGGCCAGAAATAGACCGTTGGGTATTGTCAGAATTACATAGTTTAGTAGAGAAAGTAGACGAGTATTATGGTGGTTATGAGCCCACTAAAGCAACTCGAGCAATTTCAGATTTTGTACAAGAACACTTGAGTAATTGGTTTGTGAGATTGAGTAGAAGACGATTTTGGAAAGGTGACTACGCGCACGATAAAATATCTGCATACCAAACATTATATACATGTTTAGAAACTATATCTAAGTTAGCAGCACCAGTGGCGCCTTTCTTTATGGATAGGTTGTATAAGGATTTAACAAAAGCAACAAATAAAAGTGCAGAAGAAAGTGTTCATTTGGCAAATTTCCCAATAGCTGATTTAACGATTATTGATAAGTCACTAGAGAGTAAAATGGAAAAAGCACAAACCATATCATCATTAGTTTTGTCATTAAGAGCTAAGGAGAAAATTAATGTGCGTAAACCATTGCAACGAGTGATGATTCCTGTAATGAATGCTGTTGAAAAAGAGGAAATACTTGCTGTTGCTAATTTGATAAAATCAGAGGTAAATGTTAAGGAAATAGAGCTGTTGGATGACGCTTCAGGTATTTTAGTAAAACAAATAAAGCCTAATTTTAAAGCCTTAGGGCCACGTTTTGGGAAAGAAATGAAAGCTGTTGCTGAGGCAATTATGAAATTTGACCAAGAAAATATCTTAGAAATTGAACAAAATGATGGAATTTCACTTGATATTAATGGAAAAAATATTAACTTGAACTTAGAAGATGTGGAGATATCTTCTCAAGATATTGAAGGATGGTCTGTTGCAAATGCTAATGGATTAACAGTAGCTTTAGATGTTACTATTTCTGAAGAATTACGTAATGAAGGAATTGCTAGAGAATTGGTGAATAGAATTCAAAATTTACGTAAAGATTCAGGATTTGAAGTCACAGATAAAATTACAGTAGCGATTCAAAAAGATGGGATTTTAGAAAACGCTTTAAATGATGTTCTTGAGAATTATATTAAAATTGAAACCTTAACCGAAAAAATAGATTTACTAACCACAGTGAATAATGGTATAGATATTGCTTTTGACAATATAGAAACTAAATTGTTTATTGAAAAAATATAAAAAAATGAGTGACGATGTAAAAGTAAGATACTCCGATGCAGACTTAGCAGAATTTAAAACAATTATTCTTGCTAAAATTGAAAAAGCAAAAGCAGATGCAGAGCTTTTAAAAAGTGCATATATGAATGACCATGATAATGGTACTGAAGATACGTCTCCAACATTTAAAGCATTTGATGAAGGCTCACAAACAATGAGTAAAGAACGTAATATGCAATTGGCGCAACGTCAAGAAAAATTTATACGTGATTTAAAGAATGCTTTAGCGCGTATAGAAAATAAAACGTATGGTGTGTGTAGAGTATTAGGAAAATTAATTGCAAAAGAGCGCTTAAAACTAGTGCCCCATGCTACATTAAGTATAGAAGCTAAAAACTTACAAAAGTAAACATAAAAACGCTCCTTGTTAGGGGCGTTTTTTTTACCAATAAAGTTCCTTGTGAAATATATAACATCACTCTTTTTGTTGTGTGCTTTGTTGTCTAGCGCACAAAAAAATATAGAAAAAACCTTTGCTTTAGATGCAAGTATTTCAACAGTTGTATTTGACTTAGAACATGTGTTTTCGATAAAATTGAAAAGCTCAAAAAGTTCGAATATTACACTTAAAGCTATTAGTGAAGGCGAGTATGCAAATCATTTTGTTGTCACTGAACGTGCAACAGATGGTGTAATGGTAATTTCTGGTAGAATAGCCTTTACATTTCCTAACAATCAAGACAAGCTTAGTGCACACAAAGTTCATGCGATAACGGTTGAAATAACGGTTCCGGAAAACTTAAAAATAACGATGAATAGTGATATAGGTAATCTTGAAGCTAATGGGTATTACAAGAAGTTAACTACTAATTTTTTATCAGGACACTGTAGGTTAAATAATGTTTCAGGAAATTTACAAATACAAACGGTTAATGGAAGTATTAGTTTAATAGCAAAAGGAGGACATGTTATTTCTGAAACAAAAAGTGGTGTGATTACTGAAGAACAGTTGGTTAAAAGTTCTTCGGTGTTTAAATTAAAAACTATTAAAGGAAATATAAACATAGAGCAATCAAAATAATATTTTATTATTTTAGCACCCGTTAAAAAAAATATACCCACAAT
>CAJXHW010000113.1 GCA_913054565.1 uncultured Kordia sp.
AAAATACCTGCCTTCTGGTGTTAATTGATAGGCAATAACTGAATAATCTACATCTTTTTTATTGATTGAAAACTCTAGATTTCCTAAAAAAGAACCATTTATGATGACATCTTCTTTTAATACTTCTGATTTAAACAATAAACCATCTTTTAGGTTTATTTTTTCTCGTTCTAAAGGCCAAGGATAGTATTCGGTATTGTTCATGCTTTCCCTGTCCTTAAAATCTACAGTCATGGAAATCTTAGAATTATTAGTGTTTAATTTTAAAGCATAGAATTCATTGGTTTTCTCTGCACTTAAATGATATGTTAAGGTATCATTTGTCATTTCAGAAAGGCTAGGCTTGTGCATCCATGTATTGGTGCCCATTACCTGTAAATTCACTTTATCTCTCAATATTTCAGGCTTACCTTTTCCTTTTAAAATATGATCGAACCATTGATACAAAATATCTTCTTCAATATTTATCAATGCTGTTTTATCTAATTTATAATTCCGTAAACTTTCTTCTGGTTTTGTTTGTGCAGTAAAATGGTCATAAGGTCCAGCCAATAAGTAATGGTTTGGATTATTCACATATTTATGATGCTCATTGTAATAATACATGGCTCCTCTTTGTGAATCATCAAAATAACCTGTAATTGTCAAAATAGGAATGTCAATCTTTGCAAATTCTTGTTGATATGGAATCATTTTTTTCCAATAATCATCATAGCTAGGATGTTCCATATATGTATTCCATAGCTTATTTACTTGACCATCTAAGCTATCTAATTTACTAAATGCAACTCCAGTTTTATACCACCTGTTTTTTAAGGTGTTCCAACGCTTAAAATCATTTGAAGTTTCAAAATCTAAAAACTTGTTATTAGTTACGTAAAAATTCCAAGAGTAAGAGAAATTGTGTAAAATATTGTTTTCCATTGGGTACTCAATTCCAGGAGCAATGGAAACCATTGGAACTATTGTTTTTAATGCAGGATGTACTTTGTACTTCATAGATGCCCATTGAGTAAAGCCGTTGTAACTACCACCGTACATTCCTATTTTTTGATTGGACCAAGATTGTTTGCTAATCCAATCAATGACTTCATAAACATCAGTATATTCATATTCGAAAGGTTTTATTGGCCCCTTACTTAATCTTTTTCCTCTTGTATTTGTAATAACTCCATGATAGCCTTTAGATGCTGCTAACATGGCCCCTGCCTCATTGGAACCTGCGTACACAGAAGAAATTAATATTGCAGCTTTTTTAGTTTTTGAATCCCCTCTTCGTTGAACCAAAACAATTGGAACTTCCGCCCCATCTTTCGTTGAGATTACAATACGATCATTTATAATATATCTACGTTTATGGTCTTGTTTTATTTCTTCAAAATAAATAGCTCTGGTTGATGAAAACACCATTCTTAAAAAATATCTTTTTACTAAGTTTTGAGCAGATGCTATCGAGATTTTTCCAGAATTGGTATTGTTATAGGTATCATTAAAATTAGAAATAAAATAATCAGTTCCATCTCTAAGGATTAATGTCTTGTCTAGATTAATAACATGTATATCATTGGACTTTATTAAGTAGTTTTTATAAGAGTTTCTAAATGTTTCTTTAAAGTTTTTTGAAAGTTTGGCTTCTACATAATGTAAGTATAAATCTAAATACAGGCTTTCTTCTCTAGGTGTTTCTTTTATTCTTTTTTTAATAGTGACTAATGCAGCTTTATAGTTACCACGAATTAATTGAACCTTAAACAAATCTAATTCTGATAGGTTTTTAGTTTCACATAATTTGGCCAATTGCTGCATTTGATTTGCAATTGCAATTGAATCCGATACTGCTGATTTTTTAAAAGTTAATTCCTGTCCAAAAAAAGTAATACTATTTGCGAGTAGAAATAATAGCAGAAATGATTTTTTCATTGTTTCTTGTTTAAAATTGATAGCAAACGTTATTACTTCTTATTTGGGCTTGAATACTCAATTAACTCTTCAACATACGAAAACCCATCTTGAATTTGAGTCATCTTAATAAAGTTTTTGACCTTTGGAGCATACACAATAATATCATCAGTTTTTGAAAAAACTCCTTTTGAAGTTGTGATTCCTCCTTTGTACTCAATTGTGTACGCCATAAATGTTCCCGCCTCTACCGTTTCTTCTTTATAAGAAATTACTTCAGCATTTTGACTATAAGTTCCTGTATTTGATTTATCTGCACTTGTGAAGCTAGTCTCATATTTCCACTTTTTTCCCACCTCTAATGGCCATTTAAATCTTGGTGTTTTACTTGTAATGGGCTTCAAAATATTAGATACAAGAATAGTATCATTCCCAGATGTCAACGCCACCTCTCCATTTAGGTTTACTATTTCTTTAACATCTACTCCTTTTGACCGTACTTCACCTTCTCCAGATACTCCTTTGTATTTCCAAGTCCATTTTTCTCCTATAGCATAATCCTTTAATGTAGGTCTATGAGTTATCTTTTCATGTTTTTTAAAACAAGAACTCATCATTATAGCTAGGATAATAAATAATAATTTTGAAAACTGATATTTACTTTTTAAATAATTCATTTTAAAACTTTTTAAGTTAATTATACCACAAAGAAATGACAAGAAATTTACTACTAAAAGAGAAAGTACAGGAACGCAGATATTTGTCGATTAACGTAAAAAACACCTATAAATAGTCTGTTATAAACTATTCCAATTTTTAAACTTAACAGATTGCCTGCTAGATACTTCTAGGGTTTCTCCTGTAGTTAAAGTTATTTGTAACTTATTGTTAAAATAAGGGTGAATCTCTTTGATGTAATGTATATTAATCATTTGACTTCGATTGACACGAAAAAAGACTTTAGGATCTAGTTTTTCTGACAATAGATTTAAAGAACGTTTAATCATCGCTTTTTCTTTACCAAAAAACAAACGTGCATAATTGTCTAAAGATTCAATAAAATGTATCTCTGTTAAGGGAATAAAATGACATTTTTCCCCATCTTTAATAAATATTTTTTGATGCATTGGTAAAACAGTTGATACGACCTCCGTATTGTCTATCAGTTCTTGTTTAACTTTTTCTATGGTTTTTGCAAAACGTTCTTCACGTAAAGGCTTTACCAAATAATCCAATGCATTTAGTTCAAAAGCTTTTACAGCGTATTGATCGTATGCTGTTGTAAAAACCACTTCAGGGACTGTTGTTAACTCTTCTAATAAATCGAAACCAGATTTTTCTGGCATGTGAATATCTAAAAAAATTAAATCAGGCTTCAACTCTTCAATGAGTGAAATAGCTTCATCGACATAACTTGCCTCTCCAATTACTTCAAACTCTTTGAAATTAGTTAAAGCGCGTTTTACTTCTTCTCTGGCCAAACGCTCATCATCAATGATAATAGTTTTAAACAGGTTCATTTTCTATTGTTATTGGAATTGTTATTTCTGCTAAAACACGCTCTTTATCAATTTCTTTTAAACTAAAACTCGCTTTCCCTTTGTATTGAATGTCTAAACGTTGTCTTAAGTTTTTTAATCCTAAGCCTGAGTTTTTGTTTGCTTTAAAGATACCGGGATTCTCTACTTTAATGACAATATTATTTTCAATTTTCTGAATCGTTAGCATAATCACTCCCCCACCAATTTTTAAATCAATACCATGTTTTATAGCGTTTTCAACTAATAATTGAATACTCAAGGAAGGTATTTTGACACTTTTTAAAGCATCATTTATAGTTGTTTTTAATTTCAAACGTTCTTCAAAACGTAATTTTTCTAATTCTATATAATCATTAACTAAAGAAAGTTCTTGTTTTATGGTGATTAAATCATTGTCTTTTTCATATAAAGAGGATCGTAATAAATCAGACAACAAGTCAATAGCTCTTCTAGCAACATTCGGATTTTCAATAACTAGCGATTTTATTGAATTTAATGAATTAAATAAAAAATGTGGATTTAATTGTGCAGTTAAATTATCAAGTTGTGTCTGTTTTATTAAAAGAGATAATTTTGCATTTTCTTTTGCTGTTACTACTTCTTTTTGATAGTAATGATACAAGTGATATGCCAATATCCAAATAGACATTAGTCGAAGTCCTGTAAGTAAAATTGGATCCCAGTAAATGATGGCTTCAAAGAAATTTTTATCCTCACCTGCAATAAAAGTCCAGTACGCATACCATTTTAAATTGTTTATTAATACATATAAAACAGCTAATAAAATTATAGTAGGTACTAAACAGATTAGTAATTTTTTTATGGGTAAACTGCTCCATTTTGCTTTTAAGGCAAATCGTCTGTACATATGTGTTAAAAATACACCTATAGAAATGTCTAATGCATAATTTAACAAGGTATATAAAATGCCGTAGTTATCTCTTGTATATACTGTATAAGCCCAATAAACTGAAACGATACTCCATCCAATTAATTGACATTTCCAATATAGAGAAGTTGTTGTGTTACTTTTTAATGTTTTTGTACTGATACTCATTCTCATACAAAGAAACACATTGCTTTTAAATATAGAAAGGAAAAGTACAGGAACGTAAGATTTTGAGGTTTAAGTGTTATTTATAAAAACGATATTCTATAACTATTCAGTTCTCTACATTCTTCACTTCTTTAAAAAGTGCTTTAAACCTTTTTCCTAAAAGTTTTTTTGAAAATTTTAATTTCACATAGCTATTGATATAACTTCTCTGTTGTTTCTATAAGCCCTTTCTGTGGTAAGAATTTATTAGATATTGTAAGTATAGCATGAAGATTATCACTTAGCCTATTTAATTCAATATCTCCTGGTTTAATTGAAGTTTGTAATAAATGTAAGGCCATATCTGCTAGAAGGAATCGTTGTTTTTCTAACCAATCGCTATCAACCATTGTTGCTTTATGATTTAAATAGGCTTCTTCTACTTGGTTATGTAATTCCCAACTTGTTTTTAGTAATTGTAATTTATTTTTAGTGTTCATACTATTCTATTAATGCTTGTTTTTCTCCTATTGTGTATATCTTTTTAATCCAATGTTCTCGAAATTCTAGTGTTGAATCAGACACAGTAGAAATATACGTTACATATACAGGACTTACGCCGCAATATTCTAATGTTCCTGTTTTAAATTGGTGCAATACAGGTTGATGCATTATTTGTTTATCGTAGTCTTCTGGTGTATCAGAAGTGATAAAAACACTCGATGATTTTCCTTTCAATAAGCCAATAGGCTCATGGCTTCCTTCTTCTAATTCAAAAGTGATTCCTGGAAGAAAAATTCTATCAATGAACCCCTTCATAATGGCTGGATAACTTGCCCACCAGAGCGGGAAAAACCAAACGATATGGTCGGCGTTTTTGATTTTTTCTAGAGCCTTTATTAAGTCAGGTTCTAGTTCTGTTCGTTTTCTAAATCCGTATTCAAGGCTTGGGTTAAAATTTAGATCTGAAATGTTAATTTCTGAAATTGATGAATTGGTTTTGTTAGCTCCATCTTTATATGATGAAGATAAGGCATAATTAAAACTCTCTTTATCTGGATGACCATTTATAATTAATACTTGTTTCATTATAATTGAATTAAGTTAATATTATTTTGTTTAACCGGTCAATTAATCTGTTAACATCGTTATTGATTTGTGGTTCTTTGATCACATTGTAAGAATGAAATCCTTCTAAAATTTCAAATCCACAAAATTTATAATTCATTGATAAATTAATTAGTGCTTCATCAGCAGATTTACCTTCAAAAAGTATTTGAGATGTATTATCGAAAGCTTCTTTAGGAGCATTCCAAGTTGTAGAGATCATGTATTTTTTTCCTTGAGAAATACCACCAGTACCATATTGTTTAGATCTATCCTCAAGTAAACGACCGTCTGTTAAAACAATTTTTTGTTGTGTTAATGCAGCTGTAAATACTTCGTCAATGTATTTTTTATGAATCCAAGGTGTATTAAACCAAAACACAGGTGTTTGTGTAATCACTAAATCTGCCCAAACATGTTTGTCAACTTCTTTGTTTATATCATACCCATCCTCAATTTTGGTTGTTTTAACAAGGAAATCTCTATCTTCAAAATAAGAGGTTATATTATCCTGAAAAAAATTATTTAAATTCCCTGCAGACATTCCCTCCCATTTTTGATGGGCATTTATAATAAGTATATTCTTCATTTATTTTGTTATTTAATTGTGA
>CAJXHW010000114.1 GCA_913054565.1 uncultured Kordia sp.
CTTTGACGATCTGCCTAATTTGAGATTTATCAACACCGAGTGAAACTAAGCGATCAGTCGCGCCGCGGATTAACCCTTTGTGATCTGCACGGTAGGCGTTGAGAAGCTCTTCTTGAGCTTTCACTAGCTCTGGAGAGTACAGAGTGAATAGCACATCCCCTTTGTTCACTTGCTCACCAATCGCGTTGACGTTGAGCTGCTCAACCCAGCCCGCGATGCGAACGTTGGTTTGCCAAACGAGGCTGTCATCAAAGGCGACATAGCCCACGGTTTCAATTCTTGGAGATAGTTTTTCGATGTCATAATTCTTGTAATCCATTCTATAATTTAGTTTAAGAATTATCCTCTACAGTTGCATCTGGTGCGTTATTCTTTACTGAAGCAATACCAGTTTCCATAGCATCTTTACTTGAATACATTTCACTAGTCCCGATAATTTGTCCATTACCAGCCTTTAAATTAAAGTATGGACTACCATTTTTAGCTTCTAATCTGTCAAATCTATTATCATCTTGTGAATTTGTTCTAACGGATTCTATCCCATTATTACAAGCTGTCTTTGTAGTATAAGCTTCACTACTTAGAATTATTTGACCATTACCAGCTTTTAAGTTAAATCTGAATTGGTCTGACTTGTCTTTTTTGATTACGAATTTTCCCATTTTAAATTGATTAGTTTGTTAATGTTTATTGTAAAAGTATATTGTCTTAATGTGAGAGTAGGGTTTTTATAACACTCTAACTAGCTTCTTCTAAATACAAATCAGTAGACACTAAGAAGCTTTCCAATGTTTCTCTTGATGTTAGATTATCTTGGATAACGAAGTTATCAATAGCATCCCTTAAACGTAATGACAGATTTAGTTGAATAGCTATTGGAATGTCATTTTCTGAATTGAACCTTTTAAATAATTCAACAGCTTGTTTTCCGAACTTAGTCTTTTCATCAATCGATTTTGATTCTAATATCCTAAGTATTATATTTTCTATTTCCCCCATACCCAAATATACAAATCAAATCATTTGGTATCAGAAGTCTAGTGTTTATTTTATCAACAATAGTTAAAGTATAGATTGTTAATTACTAGCGCTACATCCACACGCTACCCACACACCCATTATAAGCCCTTTTAACACACCATCTGTTGTAACCCTACTAATCTATCAATTATAGTATCTTTACCGCATGATAAAAACGACTAAGCCATTTGAACTAATCTATTTTTCAGTGTTCCCAACTCGAACAGAAGAGGGAATGATTTATAATTTTATTGCCGTAGATGATTATTCAAAATTTACATTTATTACTGGTATTGAACATGACATAACACCAGAGCTGTTATCAAAACACATTGATATTTTAATGCATCACAAAGACTTTAAGAAACCAGCTAAATCTAAGTTCACGATAATGATACAATATGAACAAGATGTCAATATTGAATCAAAAGTACTTGATGTAATTAAACCGTTTAATGGTGAACTAGTTTTTAATCAAATAGAAGTTGTTAAACATACACTACCAGTTATAAAAGCTTTTAACGAGTTTACAAATAAATAGCTTCACAACCTCACGCCTTCCTATCAAGTGTTAACGATTAACAACACCACACACAAACCTCAGTCACCATTACTAGCGCTACAACCACGGCTACCCACAGTTAATAATAGCCCTTTTAACACACGTTTAGGGTTACGAGTAGGATAATGATGCTAAAAGCAAAAAAGATGTACTGTAGTAGCACACCTTAATTGAATTCTGTATTTATTTTTTATATTATTATTCTACATTAAAATCTAGAGCAAAATAATCTGAATTTAACTCATAATCTGTACAGTAATAGTCTAAAAACAACTCTAATTTATTATTACCCAAATCTGTTGGTAATACTTTGTATTTGTACTCTAAACCCTTTATTTCTGTACTATCTTTTGTAACTCCGTTTAATTTAGTTATTAATATTTTCTTACAACTTGGAGGATTTGCTAATTGAGTATCCAATTCTATGAAATCATTAAGTTTGATTATTTTTAATTTATCAATGTTAGTTATAGTATGAAATTTCCAATCTGACTCTTTGACTTTTCCTGTAGAATCTATATCTAATCTATATGCGGGTGAACCTAAACTATTAAACCGAATATAAAAGTCAAAATCTGAATTGACATCATAAGCAATCAAATCTCCAATTAATTTATCATTTTCATAAACGACTACCTCTTTAACAACTCCATTCTCATGATAAATAGTTTCTTTACCAGTTTTAACACCAGCTTTATAAGTCGCTAAATATCCAATATTTCCGTTTTCATAGTACTCATACACTTTACCAGATACAACACCACCGTCATAAAATGCTTTATATTTTAACTTACCATTTTCATAATACTTCCTAACTTCTCCATCAAATAATCCTTTTAAAAAAGACCCTTCACTTTTAATATTTCCTGATTTGTAATAAACTAGTTGTAACCCCGTTAGTAGACTATCTTTATCAATTGAACCGATTGTGTTCAACTCACCTGTATCATAGTAGGTTTTTTGTTCTTTATCTATATTGTCTTTTTTACAACTAAATATTGTGATTAACAATACGCTCAGAAAAAATACTTGTCTATTCATAACTAATTTTTTGGATTAAGAGTGGGTAGTTCAATTGTTCCTTGATTTCCACCACCACCTCCATCTAACTTACTGTCATCTGGCATAGGAAACCATCCTTCACCAGTCATAAAAGAATCCTTTCTTTTATTTAAAAAATGTTCAGAACCTGAAGTAGAGCCGTTCCATACTTTTTTAGGTTTAATAGCCTCATTTGTTTGCTTATAAATTTCCTCTGTAGTTTCTTTTGCTATTTGAAAAACTTTTAAAACTTTTTTAATGTCTTTTGCTAATCTAAAAAATTCAGTCGGCTTCCCTAATTTCCCATCAAGAATTGCTCCATAAACCTTGTTTAGCATTTTTTTATCAACTTTAGAGCCTCCAAAATTTTTGAGCGATTTAATTCCTGCAATTGCCTCGTCTCCATCAAGATAAAGCACATTATGTTTATTTTTAACTTTTATACCAGAACCTTCACCTTTTTTACTATAGAAATCTATTCCACCTCCATTCCAGCTATCTCCGTCCCCCATCAGAGAAAAAGCATTATAAGCCATCTTTTTCTTAGCAACTCCTTTAGACCAATTCCCCTTTTCAAATGTACTTGTCATTATTTCTGGATTAACCATCTCTACTGGTTTAGAGGCACTAATATTACCATCTTTGTCTATTGTAATATTTTGAACAACACTTATATCATGCCAAGTATAATCAAATGATGAACTATGAGTTTCTAGACCTAAAGCTTTAGAACCTCTATTTCTAGTTTTATAAGTAATATCATCATTAATTACTGAATGTATTACAATTGTTTTCCCAGTTCTTTCATCATTAATTACAGTAACCCTACGTTTTGTTTCCCCATCTGGGTCTGTATAAATTATAGGATTTCCAGAAACATAATTATAATTAGATTCAAATGAGTTCTTTTTAGATTGAGGGTCTAAACTAAACCATCTTCCAACTCTAGGGTCATACATCCTTGCTCCAAAGTCATAACTACTTCCAGTAATCCCCTTCAATTCATCGTCCTTTTCCATACCATTGAACCCATAACGGTAGGCTGCACTTGATGCAGACCTATTAGGTACGAGCATACCAAACGGATAGTACTCTTTATAAGATAGTACATCAGGAACCTCCCTATTATCTTTTATATTTACACAACTACTATTCAATACAAATGCATCTTATAAAATTAACACTTACTAAATGCTATTCAAAAATACATTAAAAAACACAACATAAGTATTGTATTAGTAACCTAGAGGTTTTATCTTTGTCAATTATTTAATTTTTGAAAACTAAATTTATGATTCAAATTACATTACCAGACGGTAGTATTAGAGAATTTGAGAGTGGCATCACTCCAATGGAAGTTGCTAAAAACATTAGCGAAGGGTTTGCAAGAAATGTGATTTCTGCACAATTTAACACCGAAACCATTGAAACCACTACCCCATTAACTACTAATGGTGATTTAGTTTTATACACCTGGAAAGACGATAACGGAAAACAAGCGTTTTGGCACTCAACATCACACATCATGGCGCAAGCTGTTAAGGACTTGTATCCAAATGCAATTTTAACTATTGGCCCTTCTATTGAGCGTGGATTTTATTATGATATAGATTTTGGTGAAGATACCCTAACCGATAAAGACTTTCCGAAAATAGAAGCTAGAATGTTAGAAATAGCTCGTGGTAAACACGACTATAAAATGCGTTCTACAACAAAAGCAGAAGCTTTAGACTATTACAAAGCATTAAACAACACATATAAGGTTGAATTAATTGAAAACCTTGAAGATGGTACTATTACGTTTTGTGACCATGATACCTTTACAGACCTATGTAGAGGTGGCCATATACCAAACACCGGAATTGTAAAGGCAGTTAAAATATTGAGTCTTGCTGGTGCTTACTGGCGCGGTAATGAAAACAACAAACAATTAACACGTTTATACGGTATATCTTTTCCTAAACAAAAAGAATTAAAAGAGTATTTAGAACTTTTAGAAGAAGCTAAAAAACGTGATCATAGAAAGCTTGGTAAAGAATTAGAATTGTTTACTTTTTCTAAAAAAGTAGGACAAGGATTACCATTATGGCTACCTAAAGGTGCTGCTTTACGTGAACGCTTAGAAAACTTTTTAAAGAAAGCTCAGAAAAAAGCAGGCTATGAAATGGTTATGACACCACATATTGGTCAGAAAGAATTGTATGTCACTTCTGGACATTATGAAAAATATGGTGCTGACAGTTTTCAACCTATAACAACCCCTAAAGATGATGAGGAGTTTTTATTAAAACCAATGAACTGTCCACATCACTGCGAAGTATATAACACCAAGCCTTTTAGCTATAAAGAATTACCTAAACGTTATGCTGAATTTGGTACAGTTTATAGATATGAACAAAGTGGTGAATTACACGGATTAACTAGAGTAAGAGGATTTACTCAAGATGATGCGCATATTTTCTGTACACCAGACCAGCTAGATCAGGAGTTTAAAAATGTTATTGATTTAGTACTATATGTATTCGGTTCATTAGGGTTTGAAAACTTTACTGCTCAAGTTTCTGTTAGAGACATGGAAAATCCTGATAAATATATCGGATCTACAGAAAACTGGGAAAAAGCTGAAAATGCCATCATTAGTGCTGCAAAAGATAAAGGCTTAAACTATGTTATTGAAGAAGGGGAAGCGGCATTTTACGGCCCGAAACTTGACTTTATGGTTAAAGATGCCTTAGGTAGAACTTGGCAATTAGGAACAATTCAAGTAGATTACAACTTACCAGAACGTTTTGATTTAACTTACAAAGGTTCAGATAATGAACTACATAGACCAATAATGATTCATAGAGCTCCTTTTGGAAGTATGGAACGTTTTATAGCTATTTTACTAGAGCACACGGGTGGTAACTTCCCATTATGGTTAATGCCAGAACAGGCAATTATATTATCTATTAGTGAAAAATATGAAAAATATGCCGAAAAAGTTTTAAATTCACTAGAAAATAACGAAATTCGCGCCCTCGTGGACTATCGAAATGAAACGATGGGTAAGAAAATTCGCGATGCAGAAGTTAATAAAATACCATACATGTTAATTATTGGTGAGCAAGAAGCTGATAATGGTACAATTTCTGTAAGAAAACATGGTGGTGAAGATTTAGGAAGTATTACAATTGAAGAGTTTTCTGAATTAATATCTAAAGAAATAAAGAGTACATTAAAAGAATTTATAGTTTAATTAAAATTTTTGAGTCATAGCAATACGTAGAAGAAAATCGAGAAGACCAGTTAGGGAAATCAAGCAAGATCCGCACAGAATTAATGAGCGCATTAGAGTTCCTGAGGTTAGATTAGTTGGTGAAAATGTTGAAGTTGGAGTTTATCCTACAAAAAAAGCATTGGAATTAGCTAACGAATTAGAATTAGATTTAGTAGAGATTTCTCCTAAAGCTGACCCGCCTGTTTGTAAAATTATGGAATATAAAAAATTCCTTTACGAACAGAAAAAACGTGAAAAGTCATTAAAAGCGAAGGCCACAAAAGTAACTGTTAATTCGGTGTGGATCT
>CAJXHW010000115.1 GCA_913054565.1 uncultured Kordia sp.
TAAACGCTTTTCTATTTTTGATTCTAAGTCTGCTATTAATGTTAAAGAAGGCGTGTCTTTTGAATAAAAACTAACTTTTTCCTCTAATTCATTAATGCTATCTACTTTAGGAATATACAGTAATCCGTAGTGTTCTTGTGCCTCAACATCTACTCTAGCTTTTTCTAAATCAACATTATTTAAAATGCGGTATTTAGTAGATGAATTACTATCTGCAAATATTTCATTAGCATAACCAGACTCATCAACAATATCAATTATACGCTCCTTATTTTTATTCGGGTTGGTTAAAAACCCTATTAACAATCCTAAACCAATCATTATTAACGGACTTAAAAAAGTCATGATTATAAATGATTTATTACGAACTTTATTAATGTATTCTCTTTTAATTATTAATGGTAAATGATTCATTACAAAGTAGATTAGTTATTTTGAACAGATTGAATGAAAATATCACTTGCAGAAGGGATTACTTCTGTAAAATGATTGACTTGTCCTTGGTTTGTTAAAAACGATAATAAGTCATTTGGTGAACTTGAAGAGTCTATTTTTATTTTCACTTTCAAATCATCATGAATAGACTTAAATGATGTTTCAGAAATACTAAACTTATCTTCTAACAACCTTCTTAATTCAGCATCATTTGCAGTGCTCACTCCTACCTCAAAAGTATTTGATTTAAATTGCTTTTTGATGTCCAATAGTTTACCATCTAATATTTTATTCGATTTATCTATCAAAGCAATATGGTCACAAAGTTCCTCAACAGATTCCATTCTATGTGTTGAAAAAATAACTGTTGCTCCATCATCACGCAGCTTTAATATTTCATCTTTTATCAAGTTCGCATTTATTGGATCAAACCCACTAAATGGTTCATCAAAAATCAATAATTTTGGTTGATGCAATACCGTAACAACAAATTGGATTTTTTGAGCCATTCCTTTTGACAGCTCTTGCACCTTTTTATTCCACCAGTCTCCTATTTCTAATCTATCAAACCAATATTTCAAACGCTCTTTAGCCTCTGCTTTAGATAACCCTTTTAACTGTGCTAAATACAGGGCTTGCTCACCAACTTTCATTGACTTATACAACCCTCGTTCTTCAGGCAAGTATCCAATATCTTTAACATGATTTTGCTCTAATGGTCTACCATCTAAAGTTACCAAACCACTATCAGGCATTGTTATTTGATTGATGATTCTTATAAATGATGTTTTTCCAGCACCATTAGGACCTAACAATCCAAATATACTGCCCTTTGGCACAGTTAATGACACATTGTTTAATGCTGTATAATCGCCATATTTTTTGACAATATTTTCAGCAACAAGAAGATTATCCATAAATAATTAGTTTATCTGTAAGTAGTACTCTTTATACTAATGTTACAAGAATACTTAGGTTTATTTTATTACACAAAAAACCTCGAAGGTTTTTCGAGGTTTTTATATTTATAATAAGAGTGTTATGAAAACATGTCTTTTACTTTATCAAAAAATGACTTGTCATTTTCTTTAGGGTTTGGAACAAAGTTTTCATGTTCCTGCATGTTTTTAAAGAACTCTTTTTGCTCTTTATTTAACTCTTGAGGTGTCCATACATTAATATGTACTAATAAATCTCCTTTACCATAACCATTAATACTTGGAATTCCTTTACCTCGTAAACGCAATATTTTACCAGACTGTATACCAGCATCTAACTTGATTCTGACTTTACCAGTAACCGTTTCTATTTCCTTTGAAATACCTAACACGGCGTCAGAAAAACCTATATATAAATCGTAGTGTAAATTATCACCTTCTCTTTTTAAGTTTGGGTGTTCTTCTTCCTGAATAGCAACTAATAAGTCGCCAGAAATACCATCACCAGGTGCTGAGTTTCCTTTACCAGAAACTTTTAATTGCATACCATCAACAACTCCGGCAGGTATTTTAATAGAAACTGTTTCTTCAGATGTTTTTAATCCGTGTGCATCAGTACCAGCACCCTTTTTATCAATTTGCTGACCAGAACCTCCACAAGTATTACATGGAGCAGCCGTTTGCATACGTCCTAAAATAGTGTTTGTAACACGCATAACCTGTCCAGCTCCATTACATGTAGTACAGGTTTTATACGTTGTGCCAGAATCTTGAACTTTACGTTTAACCTTTACTTTTTTCTCAACACCATTTGCAATTTCTTCTAAAGTCAAGCTTACTCTAATACGAAGATTACTTCCTTTAGCACGACGTTGTCTTCCGCCTCCGCCACTAAAACCACCAAAGCCGCCTCCGCCGCCAAAAATATCTCCAAACTGACTAAATATGTCATCCATATTCATTCCGCCACCACCAAAACCGCCGCCTTGACCGCCGCCACCTTCAAAAGCAGCATGACCAAAACGATCGTATTTTGCTTTTTTATTGTCGTCACTCAATACCTCATACGCTTCCGCAGCTTCTTTAAAGCTTTCTTCTGCAGCTGTGTCTCCAGGGTTTTTATCTGGATGAAATTTTACAGCTTTCTTTCTATATGCTTTTTTTATTTCTTGTGCAGTAGCTCCTTTTGAAACTCCAAGTACGTCGTAATAATCTTTCTTTGCCATTGTATTTACTTCAAAAAATTGAATCCTTATATATTATTGTCCGATGACAACCTTTGGGAAACGAATAATCTTATCTCCTAATTTGTACCCCTTTTCTATAACATCAATAATTTTTCCTTTTAATTTTTTGGACGGCGCAGGTATTTGAGTGATTGCCTCATGAAAATCAGCATTAAAATCATCTCCTTGTCTTACATCTAAAAGTTCCAATCCTTTTTCTTTTAAGGTAGCTTTAAACTTTGTACTTATAAGCTCTATTCCTTTAATTAAGTTGTCGTCTTGACTTTTCTCTATTTCAACCCATGCACGATCTAAATCATCTAACACTGGCAACATGGCTTGCATTACGCCAGAACTTGCGGTTTTAAATAATTCTATTCTCTCCTTAGAAGTTCTTCTTTTATAGTTTTCAAACTCAGCAAAAAGACGTAAAAATTTATCTTTTTCCGCAGCTAATTCTTCTGTTAGTTGCTCTTCAACAGATAATTCTTCTTGAGTTTCTGCATCTTGATTTTGATCGTCTATTTGATCTTTCACTTCTTCGTTTTGTATCTCTTCTGTACTCATTAGTAACAATTATTGTGTTTACTTTTGTTCATGTTATAGTTTGGCAAAAGTATTGCCAATTTGCATGACATTGCCAATTTGTCACTAAAAAGGTGGTATTATGACAACAAAGATGCTAGCGCTGAACTTAATTCTTTATATTGAAAATGAAACCCTGCGGTTTGAATTTTTGTTGAAGATACTTTTTGACTTTCGCATATTATTTTATGCATTTCTCCTAAAGTTAGTTTCATTACGACCTTTGGGATATTTGGCAAAAAAAGTGGTTTCTTTAATTGCTTAGCTATCGCAATTGTTAGCTCTTTATTTGTTTCTGGACTTGGCGCAACTGCATTATAAACTCCATCCAAATTATTATCAATAATGTAAGCGAAAATTTTAACTAAATCATCAATATGTATCCAACTCACAAACTGTTTACCAGAAGCTATTGGCGCTCCAACATATAAATTAATTGGCTTAATTAATTCTAATAGAGCCCCCCCTTTTTCAGATAACACCAACCCTATTCTTATTTTTGAAACCTGTATATTTAACTTTGAAATTTTATCTACTTCCTTTTCCCATAGCTGTACAACATCAGCTAAAAAGCCAGCGCCAAACTCTAAAGACTCTTCAGTATATAATGTTGTAAAAGACGGTTTATAAACACCTATAGCGCTTGCAGACACGAGTTGTGTAACTTGATGCTTAGTTGTTTTAAGTAATTTTAATAACATCTGTGTAGACAGTACTCTGCTAGACGTAATTTCTTTTTTATACGATTCTGTCCACCTTTTAGCAACAGATGCACCTGCTAAATGAATAATTTTATCCACCCTATCAATACAACTTTCGTCTATTTCAGTATTTTTAGGATTCCAATAAAACCCCTTACAATTAGGTATACTATTTAACTCTGATTTCCGTGTGGTTAAATAATTAACGTCTATTTTTTTAGAAACTAATAGAGTTATTAATTCTCTACCAACCAATCCTGTTGCTCCTGTAATTAAAACTTTCATAACAGTTTACTCCGCTACTTTTTTCGTAGCACGTAACATTTCTCTTTTCCCAGGAGGACCATCTAAACGTTCAACTGTAAAACCTACTTTTTGCATGGCTCTACGCGCACTTCCTTTAGCAGCATATGTTACTAAAACACCATTGTCTTTTAATGCCTTAAACATAATTTCAAAAATACTTTCTTCCCATAAATCTGGTTGTACTCTTGATCCAAAGGCATCATAATATATCAAATTAAATGCATTTTCATCATTAATATCTTCAAACAATTGTTTGCGTTTTGTTAGCGTATATGTATGAGATATTTCATGGTTTTCTTCCCATGACACTGCATGCATTTTTTCAAACTTATATTTATAGTTTTCGGCTTTTAATTGTGGTACATAATTCAACAATGCCACTTCTTCTGGAAGAACCGGATAAGCCTCAACACCAACATAATTTATATTTAATTGTCGTCGTTCACTTTCCAAATAAGTAATAAAAGCGTTTAAACCAGTACCAAAACCTATTTCAAGAATAGAGATATCATCAGAAAACAGGTCTAACCCCATTCTAATAAAAACATGGTATGCCTCATTGATAGCACCCTTTTTTGAATGGTATTGTTCATTCAATTCAGGTAAATTTATTGATGTTGAACCATCTGACGTGATAATTATCTCTCTCTTCAAAGCGTGTAATTGTTTGTTAGCCCTAGTAAAACAAAGGTGGAATACTAATATACAAATTAACAACTAATTAGTCGTTAAAAAATATTAATTTCACTAAATTCGCAAAACTAAAAAAAACAACCTACACAACGATGACAACTGATATTAAAATTACTAAAGTTGAGAAGTCAAAATTTGAATCTATTGATTTGGATAATGTTGCATTTGGAACGGTATATTCTGACCATATGTTTTTCTGTGATTTTAAAGACGGACAATGGCAACAACCAGAAATTACACCATACCAATCTTTGCAGTTAGATCCTTCAGCAAGAGTGTTTCATTACGGACAAGCTGCATTTGAAGGCATGAAAGCCTACAAGGATAAAAACGATGATGTGTGGGTTTTTAGACCTGAAGAAAACTGGAAACGTATTTGTTTTTCTGCAAATAGGTTAGCAATGCCAGAGGTGCCAAAAGAAATATTCATGAATGGTTTAAAAACCTTATTGAGTATGGATGAAAAATGGGTTATCCCTGGAAGAGGAAACACATTATACATCAGACCATTCATATTTGCTACACAAGCAGGAGTTTCTGCTGCACCAGCTACAGAATATAAATTTATGATTATCTGTACGCCTGTACAAGCCTATTATAAAGGTGGTGATGTAAAGGTTAAAATATCTGATCACTATTCAAGAGCCGCAAATGGTGGTGTTGGAGCAACTAAAGCCGCTGGTAATTACGCCGCTCAGTTTTACCCAACTAAAAAAGCAAACGAAGAAGGGTATCAACAAATTATCTGGACCAACTCTACACATGAGTATTTAGAGGAAGCTGGGACTATGAATGTGTTCTTTAGGATTGGTGACAAGTTATTAACTGCTCCTACGGATGAAAGAATTCTTAATGGGGTTACTCGTAAAAGTATCATTACCTTAGCGGAAAGAGAAGGTATTACCGTTGAAGTAAGAAAAGTTAGCGTTACTGAAGTTATTGAAGCCGCTAAAACTGGTAAACTGAAAGAAGTATTTGGAACAGGAACTGCAGCTGTGATAGTACCAATTACTGGCGTTGGATACAAAAAGGATCATTATGATTTACCAAAGCTAGATAGCGCTTATTCTACTATGTTAAAAGGAAAATTATTAGACATACAGTACAATGAAGCTGAAGATACTTTTGGGTGGACTCAAAAAATATAAATTAGCTTTAAAAACTATTTTTAATATAAAAAACTCCTTATTTTGCAATAAGGAGTTTTTTAG
>CAJXHW010000116.1 GCA_913054565.1 uncultured Kordia sp.
CAAGCATTGAGAGCCTCTGGAGACTATAAAAAATCAGAAAAATGGATGGGTAAATTTAAGGCTACAGGTGTTGTAGATTCTAGAGTTGATCAATTTTTCAAGAATTTAGATTTTATAGATGTTATTCAAAAACGCAAAAAAAGATACGAAGTAGCTAATAGCCCACTAAACACTGTTAACAGTGATTATGGTGCAATAACCTATAAAGGAAATACATACTTTGTATCAGCTAGAGAAGACAAAGACGCTAGCGTAAAACGCATTTACAACTGGAACAACCAACCGTTTTTAGATATTTTTAAAGTTAACGATAGCTCAAAAACCATTACAAGATTAAAAGAAGGTGTTAATACTAAATTTCATGAAGGTGCAGCATGCTTTACTCCAGATGGAAAGTATATGTTTTTTACTAGAAACAATTATTTTGATAAGAATGAAATTAAAGATGATAATAACGTTAATAACTTAAAAATTTTTAAAGCAGAATGGATTGATGGAGAATGGAAAAACAGCAAACCTTTATTTTTTAGTAGTGACTCCTACTCCGTTGGACACCCATCTATTAGTGCAGATGGAAAAAAATTATATTTCACATCAGATATGCCAGGTGGCTATGGTGGTACAGATATTTATGTGTCAGAAATTCATGAACGTGGTGGCGTTAGAAAGCCCATCAATTTAGGAGCTACTATAAACACTGAAGGAAATGAAATGTTTCCTTATTACAACTCAACAGAGCAAAAATTATATTTCTCATCTGAAGGTCATGTTGGATTAGGACAGCTTGATATATTCGTTGCCGAACATATTGACAATGAGTATAGAAACGTAACAAACTTAGGAGAACCAATAAATAGTAATCGTGATGATTTTGCCTTTAATATTAATGATTCTGGATCAGAAGGGTATTTAGCATCCAACAGAGATGGCGGTATAGGAGATGATGATATTTACTCTTTTACACGTGCAATTGACCTTACTTTAAAAGGAATTATAACAGATAATGTTACACATGAACCTTTAGAAAATGCCACTATAATACTATCAAACAGTAAAGGAGAAATAGTTTTTGAAATTAAAACAGGTAAAGATGGTTATTATGAAAAAATAATTGAAAGAGATCATAACTACCAACTTAATGGCGATAAACCAAAATTTGAAAATAAAATTAAACCTTTTAATTCTTATAATCAAGAATCATACACTGAAATGGTCGTTAATTTAGAGTTAGACCCATTAAGAGACATGAACGTATTGGCTGGTTTAAGTGCTGACATAATTTACTTTGATTTTGACAAAAGTGAAATTAGAGAAGATGCAAAACCGGAACTTAATAAAATTATTGCAGTGATGAATAAGTATAAAGATATGATTATTCATATTGAATCACATACAGACTCAAGAGGTACAGCTAAATACAATGAACGATTATCGTCAAGAAGAGCAGCCTCTACATACAATTACTTTATTGAGCAAAATATAGCTCCTGAAAGAATTTCATCATATAAAGGGTATGGCGAATATAAGTTAACCAATAATTGCGGTGATGGTATTAAATGTAGTGATGACGAACATCAAGCAAACAGACGTACTGAATTTGTAATAGAAAAAATGAAGTAATAATTTATTGAAAACTGCTTCGGTGAAATATCGAAGATTGTGTAATTATTAGGGTTTAAGTTGGTGTTAACCTGAAGCAGTTTTTATTATCTAATGAATACAAAATTACTTCGTGAATACTATCGAAATTGTGTATTACTTGGGATTTTAAAACTGGTAGTAGCGCGAAGTAATTTTTATAAAACAATAAAGCAAAACTACTTCGTGTAATATCGAAGATTGTGTAATTATTAGGGTTTAAGTTGATACTTACATGGAGTAGTTTTTTTATTATGGAGCTAACTGGTCAATCTTCCACGAGTAATCCTCTTGTAATTGATATCTTATTCTATCATGTAATCTGTTAGGCCTACCCTGCCAAAATTCAACCTCAATAGGTTTTACAATATATCCTCCCCAATATTTAGGGCGTAACACTTCTTTATCTGCATAAGCAAGCTCTAAAGCCTTTAATTTGTCTTCTAAATCTACTTTAGACACAACTTCACTTTGGTTAGAAACTAAAGCCCCTAATTGACTACCTTTTGGTCTAGATTCAAAATAACCATCAGAAAGATTTTCTGAAATTTTCTCTGCTTTACCTTTTATAATAATTTGTCGTTCTGCAGCATGCCAAAAAAACGATAAACATATTCGATTATTAGCTGCTATTGCTTTTCCTTTTTCACTATTATAATTAGTGTAAAAAATAAACCCTTCGTATGTATATTTTTTAAGAAGCACTACTCTACTTTTAGGAAAGCCATCCAAACCAATAGTAGAAACGGTCATTGCATTAGCTTCGTCAATAGCGTCAGAACCATCAACTTCATAAAACCATGTTTGAAATAATTGCATCGGATTATCTGGAACATTAGATAGTAAAAGCTCCGATTTTTCGTATGATTTTCTATAATTACTAAGATCATTATTCATAACTACAATTTACAAGAATTCTATTAAAAATTAAACTCCTTTCCGTCATCAGCTAAAAGTACATTATCAAAAACTGTTTCTGCTTCTTCTTTAAAATAATCAATACTATTATACCGTGTAGAAAAATGCCCTAAAATTAAATGTTTAACATTTGCTTTTAATGCTATTGTTGCAGCTTCTTTTGCTGTTGAGTGTTTTGTTTTCTGACACAAATGTGCGTGTTCATTTAAAAAAGTACTTTCATGATACAACACCGTAGCATCCTTAATTATCGGAATTATTGATTCTGTATATTTTGTATCACTACAAAATGCGTAACTTTTAGGGGTATCAGGTTCAAAAGACACTAGCGTATTTGGTATAAGTTTTCCATGCTTGTTTTCAACATCTTTTCCCATTTTTATATTTCTATAATCACATAACTCTATGTCATTATTCAACACAGCATCAATATTTAATTTACGATCTCCAATTTTTTCTTTGAATAAAAATCCGTTAGTATACACCCTGTGATTTAAAGGTATTGTATGTACAGTAACTTTATCATCTTCATAAATCAATTCAGATACTTTAGACTCTAATTCGTGAAATATTAAATTATAACCTCCATAAGAGTTTCCTAATTTTAACTGCAACAAAGTAACTTCTTTTATCCCTTTAGGGCCGTAAATATGCAAATCTGCATCTCTCCCCAAAAGCCTAAAAGTAGATATTAAACCTATTAAACCATAAAAATGATCGCCATGCAAGTGAGAAATAAATACATGTTTGATTCTAGAGAATTTAATTTTAAACTTTCGTAATTGCACTTGTGTTCCCTCACCACAATCAATTAAAAAAAGATTACCTTTTATATCTAATATTTGAGCGGTAGGGTTTGTAAAAGCTCTAGGAGTTGCACTATAACAACCTAAAATGGTTAATTTCATATAAGTATTATATAAAATTTACATGACGTGTGTAATACATGATAACAATTGATGGTTTTAGAAATCTAAATCACGTTCAATTTCCTCCATCTCAATAATATCATGTGCTTCTTGTAGTGTAGGCACTATTGATAACTCTTCTGGTGCAGAATCAATATCTATTTTATCAGTTACCAAAACAAATGATTTTTTAGACTCTTTATGTTTATTAGATAACAATAAAAAATCATTAATTGCATTGTCTTGTACCCCTTTTACAGAAAAAAGGTTAACAATAACATTATCATTTTTAATTTCATTATATTTTTGGTCAATATTAGCCACCAATTCAACAATAGTAGCTCGTTCTTGGGTAATAATTGTAATATTTCCGGTTTTACTAAAAATCATAACTGTTTTATTTTAGAAGCTAATAAATATATGACTGCCATCCTAATTGCAACACCATTTTCTACCTGATTTAATATAATTGCTTGATCTGAATCTGCTACATCACTCGTAATCTCAACTCCTCTATTTATTGGACCAGGGTGCATGATAACAATGTCTTTATCTAGAGAATTTAGCAATTTTTTGGTAACTCCATATTGCTGGGTATACTCTCTAGTTGATGGAAAATAACTAATATCCAAACGTTCATTTTGAATACGTAACATATTTGCCACATCTGCCCATTCAAGCGCTTTGCGTAAGTTAGTTTCAACACTCACCCCAAGCTTTTCAATATGTTTAGGTATTAATGTTTTAGGACCACAAATTTTAACATTGGCACCTTGCTTCTGTAATGCAAAAATATTAGACAAAGCAACTCTTGAGTGCAATATATCACCTACAATAACTACATTTTTTCCAGCTACTTCTCCTAATTTTTCACGTATTGAGTAAGAATCTAATAAGGCTTGCGTTGGATGTTCATGTGCACCATCACCTGCATTAATAATACTCGCTCCAATATGTTTTGATAAAAACACCCCAGCTCCAGGGTTTGGATGACGCATAACTACCATATCAACTTTCATAGACAAAATATTGTTAACCGTGTCTATTAAAGTTTCCCCTTTTTTCACTGAAGATTGGGCTGCTGAAAAATTTACCACATCCGCTGAAAGTCTTTTTTCAGCCAATTCAAAAGATAATTTTGTTCTTGTAGAGTTTTCAAAAAATAAATTAGCAATAGTAATATCACGTAGTGACGGAACTTTTTTAATGGGTCTATTGATCACTTCTTTAAAATGATCAGCCGTTTTAAAAATCAACTCAATATCTTCAGGTTGAATATATTTTATTCCTAATAAATGGTTTACACTTAATTCGTTCATTGTCTTATTTTGATATTAAATATACTGCATCTTCTCCTTCATTTTCTACCCATTTTACGGCAACTTTTTCCTCGTTAATCACATCTACTTGCCTACCTCTGTAATTTGGCTGAATAGGTAAATGCCTACTAAAACGCCTATCAATTAAAGTTAATAACTCTACATCTTTTGGACGTCCAAAAGACTGTAAGGCTGTAAGTGCTGCACTGATACTTCTACCGGTATAAAGCACATCGTCAATAAATATGACATTTTTATCTTCTACAATAAAATCAATTGTTGTTGAGTTGGCTGTTAAGGTTTTTCCTCCTCTTCTAAAATCATCTCTATAAAACGTGATATCCAACAAGCCTAATTTAATATTAGGAATCTTGTAAAAATCTTGTAATAAAGTTTTAATTCTATGTGCTAAAAAAGCACCTCTGGGCTGTATGCCAATGAGCACGGTATTAGAAAAATCTTCATGCTTTTCAATTAACTGAGATGTTAATCGGTGAAGTATAATGTTAACTTCTTTTGAACTAAGTAACACTTTTTGATTTGTCATGAATTCCAAACTATTATTTGGAAAACAAATTTAAGAAATATAACTCAATTTTATCTATTTCCTCCAATACTTTTAAAAGGCACTAATAGTCTTTTTACAGTAGTATCTTTAAGTATTCTTCTTGTTATACGTATCTGATGCACTCTAGATTTACCTAATGGGTTCCCGTATAATGCCCAAACAAATTTTTCACGTCTAGGAAATTTTTTATGCAACTCTATATAATTTTGATGTGTAAATGATATACTTTGTTGATTATATGTCATTATCAATTTATAAATAGAGTCTTTAAACTTTTTATTTGAATTATATAAACTACTCGGTACATAATAACTTGTTAAGAAACCGCGGTCATTTATGTATTGTAATTGATCAATGTTTTTAGATTCAACTAAAAACATCTGTTTGGTTAGCTTAAACTTAGTCATTAGAAATACTAATCTACTTGTTGCTAACACCTTGTTTTCTGCAGTTAAATTTTTAAAATCTAACCAAACCTTTAAATTATCATCAGATAGCTTAGATAGATAGGTCTCTAAATTCAATCCTATACTTTCTGCCGGTGGATGATACACATCAAATGTATTTGTTTTAGTATCAAAAATAACAAAAATATTAGTTTATAGGGCATTTGTTTTAGGATAGTGACTTTTTTGGAATAAATGTGTCAAAAAGATGCGTAAAAGTAGCCAAGCAAAAGATCTTGTGTTTGATAAGTGAATAGAGTGATTAGATTCCTTT
>CAJXHW010000117.1 GCA_913054565.1 uncultured Kordia sp.
TACTTAATTGATTTAAAAACAAAAGGGGTTCATATTTGTGAAACTTATTTTATAGAAAAAGGGACAACAACAACTTTAAAAGATTTACACAAAAAATTAGGATGGCAAAACACCGTTCTAAAACCTTGCATTTCTGGAGCAGCAAGGCACACCTATAAATTAGAAACTTCTAACCTAGAAGAACATGAAGCAGTTTTTCAAGAACTTCTTACTAAAGAAGCTTTAATGTTACAACCTTTTCAAAAAAACATTGTTACCAAAGGTGAATATTCTTTTATTGTAATTAACGGACATTATTCACACGCTGTATTAAAAATTGCAAAACCAGGAGATTTTAGAGTACAAGATGATTTTGGAGGAACCGTTCACATTCATAAGGCTACCAAAGATCAAATCGTTTTTGCTGAAAAAGCCGTTCAAGCTTGTCCTGAGCTTCCAATTTACGCTAGGGTTGATGTAATAATTGACAACACTAATAAGTTAGCCATTTCAGAACTTGAGTTAATTGAACCAGAATTATGGTTTAGAAATAATTCATCAGCAGCTACTTTGCTTGCAAAAGCAATAACACAATTGAACTAACCTTAGGGCTGTTACCCATTTTGAAATTAGTAACTTTGCATTCTCAAAAAAGATAGGACTTTGCAATTATGGCAAAAAATGAAGACTTCATAGAGGTTCAAGGCGCAAGAGCTCACAACCTTAAAAATATCGATATTAAAATTCCGCGCGAACAGTTGGTGGTGATTACTGGCCTATCTGGTTCTGGGAAATCATCATTAGCCTTTGATACCATTTATGCTGAAGGACAACGACGGTATATTGAAACCTTTTCTGCGTATGCACGTCAGTTTTTAGGTGGATTGGAGCGTCCGGATGTTGATAAAATTGATGGTTTATCGCCTGTTATTGCTATTGAGCAAAAAACAACAAACAAAAACCCACGCTCTACTGTTGGAACCATTACTGAAATCTATGATTTTTTAAGATTACTATTTGCTCGTACCGCTGATGCATATAGCTATGTAACCGATAAAAAAATGGTCAGCTATTCAGATGAACAAGTAAAAGAATTAATCTTATCTGATTATTTTGAAAAAAAAATAGTTGTACTAGCTCCGGTCATTAAATCTAGAAAAGGACATTATAGAGAACTTTTTGAAACTATCGCTAAACAAGGTTTTACAAAAGTTAGAGTAGACGGTACCATTATTGATATTACTAAAGGGATGAAGTTAGACCGCTACAAAACACATGATATTGAAATTGTGATTGATCGGTTAAAAATCTCTGAAGATATAGATAATGATAAACGATTGACTGAAACAATCAAAACAGCCATGTACCATGGTGAAAACATATTACTTGTTATAGAACATAATACAACGGAAGCCCGCTATTTTTCACGTGATTTAATGTGTCCTGTTTCGGGTATTTCTTATCCAAATCCTGAGCCTAACTCATTTTCATTTAACTCACCTAAGGGAGCTTGTGATACCTGCAATGGTATAGGTCACATATATGAAGTTAATACTGATAAAATAATACCTGACACTTCAAAATCAATACAAAAGGGTGGTATTGCTCCGCTGGGAGAATACAAAAACTCTTGGATGTTCAAACAACTAGAAACCATTGCTGAGCGCTACAACTTCAAGTTAACAGATCCTATTAAAAAAATCCCCAAAGATGCCTTAGAAGTAATTCTTCATGGTGGAAATGAACAATTTTCTGTTGAATCAAAAAATTTAGGAGTTACTCGGAATTATAAAATAGATTTTGAAGGTATTGTGTCTTTTATAAATAGCCAGTACCATGACAGTTCATCTACTTCAATAAAACGATGGGCAAAAGAATATATGGACAATAACACCTGTTCAACCTGTCAAGGATCTCGATTAAAAAAAGAGTCTTTATACTTTAAAATTAACGACAAAAGCATTGCCCAATTAGCACAAATGGATATTATTGATTTGGCTAATTGGATGAACCAATTAAACGAGCATTTATCAAAAAAGCAAAAACAAATTGGTGCAGAAGTTGTAAAAGAAATTAAAGAGCGTTTACAGTTTTTATTAGATGTTGGCTTAGATTATTTAGCCTTAAATAGAAGTTCCAAAACTTTATCAGGTGGTGAAGCACAACGTATACGATTAGCAACACAAATTGGATCTCAATTAGTAGGTGTGTTATACATATTAGACGAGCCAAGTATTGGGCTACACCAACGAGACAATGAAAAGCTTATAAACTCTTTAACACAATTAAGAGATATTGGAAATTCTGTTTTAGTTGTTGAACATGATAAGGACATGATTGAACAAGCAGATTATGTTATTGACATTGGTCCTTTTGCAGGAAAAAATGGGGGCGAAATCATCTCAAAAGGAACCCCTAAAGAATTATTAAACGGTAACACCTTAACTGCAGAATACCTTAATGGAAAAAAAGAAATTTCAATTCCTAAAACCCGTCGAAAAGGAAATGGGGAAAAATTAACATTATCTGGAGCTACAGGGAATAATTTAAAAAATGTAACTATTGATATCCCCTTAGGAAAATTAGTGTGTGTTACGGGGGTTTCTGGAAGTGGAAAATCAACCCTTATTAACGAAACATTATACCCTATTTTAAACGCACACTTTTTTAATGCCGTAAAAAAACCCATGCCTTATAAAAAAATAAAAGGGCTAGAGCATATAGATAAAGTTATTGATATTAACCAAAGTCCTATAGGGCGTACACCGCGTTCAAACCCAGCTACGTATACTGGTGTTTTTAGCGAAATTAGAAGTCTGTTTACTAAAACCAATGAAGCGGCAATTCGTGGTTACAAACCGGGGCGTTTTAGTTTTAATGTAAAAGGCGGACGCTGTGAAACCTGTCAAGGTGGCGGCTTACGTGTTATTGAAATGAATTTTTTACCTGATGTGTATGTCGAGTGCGAAACATGTCAAGGAAAACGCTTTAATAGAGAGACTCTAGAAATTAGATATAAAGGAAAAACGATTTCTGATGTTCTTAACATGACTATAAATGAAAGCGTAGATTTCTTTGAAAATATTCCAAAAATATATCGAAAACTAAAAACTATAAAAGATGTAGGTTTAGGGTATATCACACTTGGCCAACAAAGCACAACACTCTCTGGAGGCGAAGCTCAGCGCGTAAAGTTAGCCACAGAACTGCCTAAAAGAGATACCGGAAAAACATTTTATATATTAGATGAACCCACAACCGGACTTCATTTTGAAGATATAAGAGTTTTAATGGATGTTATTAATAAACTTGTTGATAAAGGAAATTCTGTTTTAATTATTGAACATAATTTAGATGTTGTAAAACTTGCCGACTATATAATTGATGTGGGGCCTGAAGGCGGAAAAAACGGTGGCACAATACTAGCTAAAGGAACACCAGAACAAATTATAAAAATTAAAAATAGTCATACTTCAAAATACCTAAAGAAAGAACTAGAGTAGTTTTTGAGCCTAAAAAATTAGGAGAAGTTATAAAAAAGATTACTTTTGATAGGTTTGAAAATTAATAATCAGTAAAATACTTAATATGGGAAAATTGCGATTGAATAGAACGTGGAATGAGGTAAGAACAAATGATTCTTGGGCTATTTTTAAAATAATGAGTGAATTCGTAAATGGATTCGAAAAAATGAGTAAAATAGGACCTTGTGTCTCTATTTTTGGTTCTGCAAGAACACAACCAGGAGAAAAATATTACGAGTTAGCAGTTACCGTTGCCAACACAATTGTTGATCATGGCTATGGTGTTATCACTGGTGGCGGACCAGGTATTATGGAAGCTGGTAATAAAGGAGCACATATAGGTGGTGGTACTTCAGTTGGTTTAAATATTGAGTTGCCGTTTGAACAACATGACAATCCGTATATTGACCCTGATAAATGTATAGACCATGATTACTTTTTTGTAAGAAAAGTCATGTTTGTAAAGTATTCACAAGGATTTGTTGTGATGCCAGGAGGTTTTGGTACTTTAGATGTACTTTTTGAAGCCATCACATTAATACAAACTAAGAAAATTGAAAAATTCCCTATCATACTAGTTGGAACAGAATATTGGACTGGACTAATGGACTGGGTTAAGAATGTCATGGTTAACAGTTATAAAACTGTAAGCCCTGAAGATTTAGACCTTATAAACATTGTTGATACTAAAGAAGAAGTCATTGATATTCTTGATAATTTCTACAAGAAATACGCATTAAGCCCTAACTTCTAGTCTACTTAACACTTTATTAAATGACACTTTAACAAATTGTTTAAGTGTCATTTTTATATAAAATTTTCCTATAAAATACTAGTGTACACTTTTCTTAGAATTATGCCTGAGTAAAGGTAGTCACTCCATTCCAAACGGTGATGGACATAACGACACATGGAATATTAAAGATTTATCTGACCAACCAAATACTATTATTAGAATATTTGATAGGTACGGTAAATTTATCAAACAAATATCTCCAGCGAGTAGAGGTTAGGATGGCACTTATAACAACAGAAACTTATTCGCCTCTGATTACTGGTTTACAATCACTTACAAAGGCAAAAATAATGAAGATAAAAAAATCAAATCACACTTTTCGTTAAAAAGATAATGAATAACCGTTAAATCGTTACAATTTAGCGGTTATTCATTATCTTTCAGCAAAATCTACATTAAATACAGATATAAAATTGAAGCAATTATTTCATCTTATTATTTATAGCTTTTGTTGTTTTAACATATCAGTTATTGCACAAAATAATATAACTGTAGATGCGGTGTTTAATCCTGAAAAAAAAGAAATTGTCATTTCTCAAAACATCAGTATTACAAACACAACATCTAAATCTTTAGATAGCATTTATTTATATGACTGGAATAACTCTTACTCTTCTAGAAATACAGAACTTGCAAACAGGTTTGCAGAAGAATACAGTACTAAGTTACATTTTTCAAAAGACGACGACAAAGGATATACACAAATAAAAAGCATACTGTCCGACGGTAAAAATCTAACCTACAACAGGTTAAAGCCAGATGTTATTTCTATTGCTATTCAAGATAAATTACAACCTAATGACAGTATTATTCTGCAATTAAATTACACATTAAAATTACCTTCTGATAAATTTACACGCTTCGGTATTACACCAAAAAAAAATGTAAAGCTTAAAGAATGGTTTTTGATACCTGCGAAATTAACTACAGATTGGGTATACTATAGCAATAAAGACCTTGATGATTTATACTTTCCAAATAGCAACATCAACTTAACAATAACTACACCGTATACTCACAATATTATTAGTGATTTGGATTTGGTGTTTGTTAAAAAAACCGACAGTACTCATGTTGCTAAATTTTTCGGAAAAAACAGAATTAACTCTGAAACTCATTTTACAGTTAATAATAATTTTAGCGAGTTGGATACCGAAAAATTCACCTATGTATCAAACATTGATGATGAAGGTATTGGATTAGGATTAAAAGGTGTTATTCATGATAAAATTGCCTTCTTTTTAGATGATAACTTAGGAAACTATCCGCATAAGAAAATAATACTTTCAAATGCTTCTTATAAAAAAAAACCTGTATATGGCCTTAATCAGCTACCAAGTTTTATAAGACCATTTCCTGATGGTTTTCAATACGAAATAAAAATTTTAAAGGCCACCATATCAAAATATATTAAAAATACTGTAAATACAAATCCACGACATGACTACTGGTTAAATGATGCACTTGAAAGTTATTTAATGATTAAATATGTTGATGATAATTATCCTAACATGAATATTTTAGGCTCTTTATCTAAAATATGGGGTCTTCGTTCTTTTGAAATAGCTAAAAAGAAATTTAATGACCAATACTATTATTTTAATTTACATACCGCTAGAAAGAATTTAGATCAAAAACTAAACAGTCCTAAAGATTCTTTATTAAAATACAATGCAAATATTTCAAATAAAAATAAAGCTGGGGTTGGCTTACTCTACTTAGAAGATTATTTAGGTG
>CAJXHW010000118.1 GCA_913054565.1 uncultured Kordia sp.
ATTCCTTGTGTGCTTCCGCATACTAAAGCGTTTTTGTTATTTAAATTGAAATTCATAGTAATCATTATAAATGTTAGTTGATGCTCCTTTTAAAGGAAAGCATCTATTTTGTTTTAATATTTGATACATATATTTTTCGGTTCAGTGAAAAAACGTAACGCTTCAACACCACCTTCACGACCAACTCCAGAATCTTTTACACCACCAAAAGGCGTTCGTAAATCTCGCATCAGCCAAGTATTTATCCATACAATTCCAGCGTGTAAGTGTTTAGCTAGTTGCATACTGCGTGTAAGATTGTTTGTCCAAATAGTACTTGATAATCCGTATTTTACGCCATTAGCAAGAGCTAGTGCTTCTTCATCGGTATCAAATGGCATTATGGTTACAACTGGTCCAAAAATTTCTTCTTGATTTAATCTGCAATTAGCATCTTTAACTTCAATAATAGTAGGCTCTAGGTAATACCCGTTTTCATACCCTTCAACGGTTACATAATTGCCACCACATAGTACTGTACCACCTTCTGTTTCAGCAATATCTATATAAGATTTTACTTTTTCAAGATGTGGTTTTGAAACTAATGCCCCAATATTTGTGTCTGGATCTATTGGGTAGCCAACTTTTAGTGCTTTTGTTTTTACTATAAAATCAGTTTTAAACTTGTAGTAGATACTACGTTCAACAAATATTCTTGACCCACATAAGCAAATTTGTCCTTGATTAGCAAAACTAGACTTTAGTGTTACGTTCAGCATTTTGTCATAATCACAATCAGCAAAAATTAGATTAGGGTTTTTACCTCCTAATTCTAAGGATAATTTTTTAAACATAGGGGCTGCAGTTCGTGCAATACTTGCTCCAGTTGCTGTTCCTCCTGTAAAAGAAATGGCTTTAATTTTTTCATGTTCAACTATAGCTTGTCCTGTTGTGTGCCCCAAACCGTGAACAATATTTAATACGCCATTTGGTAACCCCGCTTTCACACACAGTTTACCTAACAAATAGGCTGTCATAGGCGTAACTTCACTAGGTTTGGCAACTACAGTATTTCCAGCTGCTAAAGCAGGTGCTATTTTCCATGAAAATAAGTATAAAGGCAAATTCCAAGGAGAAATACATCCTACAACTCCTATTGGTGTTCTTAATGTAAAATTAAAAGCGTTTAAACCAACACTTTCATGTGCTTCACTTGAAAATTGAGTAATCGCATGAGCGAAAAATTGAAAATTACTTGAAGCTCTTGGGATGTCGATAGTTTTAGCAAGGCTTAAAGGTTTTCCGTTGTCAATGGCTTCTGCTAGAGCAAATTCTTCAAGATTCTCCTCTATTAAATTAGCAATATTTGAGAGAATCTTACTTCTATATTCTAAAGTTGTGTTTGACCATTTAGGGAAAGCCTTAGCTGCAGCTTTATAAGCTTCTTCAATATCATCAGAAGATGAGTTTGGAATTAAGCTATAAACCTCACCGTTTGATGGATTGTAATTGTCAATCCATTCATTATTAGTTGGTGCTTTGAATTCTCCGTTTATGTAGTTGAGTATTTTTTTCATGTGTACTAACTAAAAATTAATTTTAATTGTTGTGCGGTGTGTTTTAAATCGCCTGTATATGTTTGTATTTCATCTTTGTTAAATCGAGCAGAAGGACCAGACGTGCTTATGGCTGCAATAAATTGTCCGTGATTATTACATACTGGTACAGCTACGCATACTAAGCCTATTTCATTTTCTTCTAAATCAAGAGCAAAACCTTGTTGTTTGATTTTTTCAATTTCAGAAGTCAATTTTTCAGGATTTATGATTGTATTTTTTGTAACACTTTGTAATGTTAATTTTTTAATGGTACTTTTATAATTAGGTTCTGCAAAAGCAAGCATTATTTTTCCTAAAGCTGTACAATGCAATGCTTTTTCACTTCCAATTTGTGAATTGATTTGTAAATCATGCCTACCAACAACTTTGTCTAAAAAATAAACTTTATGGTCTTTATATATGGCAAGATGTGCAGTTTCACCAGCTTGTTTTGCTAATGCTTCCATATACGGTTTGGCTTTGGCAATAAAGTTTTTGTTGATAGGTACTTTTTGGCCTAACTCAAATAACTTTAAACCCAAACGGTATTTGCCATTATCAGAATTTTGTTGAATGACATTTAAGGTTTCCATTGTAGCCAACATTCTGTATACGGCACTTTTATTGGTGCCCATTTTATGAGCCAATTCTGTAACACCAAGTTCTTCAATATGGGAGCTGAAGCAGTCCAATATTTGAAAAGCTTTTGCTACAGAAGTGTTTAATATTTTCTTTGTTGTATTCAAGAGTGTTTAATTGACTTTTTTGTAAGCCACTACTTTAATTTCAATTAACAAATGTGGATGTGGTAATTGGTGTACAGCAACTGTTGTACGTGTTGGACCATCATAATCAAAATGATCGGCATATACTTGGTTGTAACCACCAAAATCATTCATGTTTACAAGAAAAGTAGTTACATCTACAATGTCTTTTAAACTTGCGCCTTCTTCTTTTAAAATGTCATTAATGTTGTCTAAAACGGCTTTTGTTTGTGCTTTAATATTTAAATTGGTTGTTCCGAATTCATCAACGTTTACACCAATAAATGTATTGTCTGGCCGTCTTGAGCTTGTACCCGATACATAAATAAAATCACCAACACGTTTTACATGTGGAAATTTTCCTCTTGGCGTTGCTTTACCTTCTATTAATTTTCCTTTATTCATGGTCATTTTTATTTTAAACCTGCAATTTTATCTTCCGATAAAATGTCACTTGTTTCTTGTTGTATTTTTTTAAGAATATCTTTTAATTCAGCTTCATTCATGTTATGATTTGTAGCAATATCATTGTCAGAAATCATATTTAGTAATGCTTTGTCTTGTGCACGACCAATTTTCATAGCTTTAGCGTAATTGATATTTTCATTAAAGGTAACCATAGAATATTTAGAAAAGTATTCTGTTGGGAACGTTTTTTCTAAACTCATTTCTAGTCCTCTTTTTTCTTTAAAAATAGGGTTAGCAACATGATCACGCATTTCATAATAGTTATCAATGGCTAAATCTGCAATAGCATCTGCATCTTCTTTTCTAGCTTTTTCATAAGCTTTAAAAGTAGCATTCCAGTCACCTGTATGTGTGTTCAGGATTTCATCAAATACTACAACATCTTCAAAAGAGGCATTCATTCCTTGTCCGTAAAAAGGTACAATAGCATGCGCTGCATCTCCCATTAATAGTGTTTTGCCTTTGTGTTGCCACGGACTGCATTTTACTGTTCCTAGCGCCCCTGTTGGATTTCCGAAAAACTCTTTGTTTAAATCTGGTATTAACTTTAAAGCATCTGGAAATTGGGTTTCAAAAAACTCCGTTACTTTTTCAATAGTGGTTAAATTGTTGAAATTATAATCACCATCGTCATAGGACAGAAATAATGTTACAGTGAAACTGCCGTCTAAATTTGGTAATGCGATTAGCATGTATTGACCACGTGGCCAAATATGTAAATGACTTTTACTTATTTGATGATTTCCAATGTTATCAGCAGGAATTTCTAATTCTTTATAGCCATGGGTTAGGTAGTCTTGTGCATAACTGAATAAAAACTTCTTTTCTAAATAGTAGCTTTTTCGTAAAGCTGATCCTGCGCCATCAGTTCCAAAAATTACATCTGCATTGCATTGTATTTCTTGTTTTGTTTTGTAACATTTAAAACTAGCAGAATTAGTTTCTAAATTAACATGAGTACATTTTTTATTAAAATGAATAGTGACATTATCATGTTGTTCAGCTTCATCTAATAAAACAGCATTTAGACCACCTCTTGAAATAGAGTTGATATATTCATCCTCTCTACCTGAATAATTTGAGCTAAAAGTATTGCCTTCAATATCATGAATTAAACGCCCATACATTGGAATGCATAATGGAGTTACTTTATCTTCAACCCCTACTAAACGCATTGCTTTTAATCCTCTGTCAGATAAGGCTAAATTTATTGATCGCCCTGCAGAAATATCTGTAGTTCTTAAGTCCGGCCTGCTTTCGTATAAATCAACTTTAAACCCACGTTGCGCTAAGCGAAGAGCTAATAATGAACCGCACAAGCCGGCTCCAATAATTAATATGTTTTCTTGTTTAGTCATTACAATAAGGTTTTTAATTTTTCAACCATTCTAAATACATCTTCAAATGAGTTATACATAGGAACTGGTGCACAACGTATAACATCTGGTTCACGCCAATCTGTTATAATATTATTTTCTGTAAGTTGTTTATGTAGGTTTTTATCAGCATTCTTTACCTGAATAGAAAGTTGGCAACCTCTTTCTTTCGGGTTTTTAGGTGTTATAATACGTATACGATCTGTGTCAATTTGATGAATTAAATATTCAAAATAGCCAGTAAGTAGTTGAGATTTCTCTCTTAAAGCTGTCATTCCTACTTTTGAAAACATATCTAATGACGCTTTAATTGCTGCCATAGATAAAATAGGAGGGTTGCTTAGTTGATAACCTTCTGCGCCAGGTATTACATCTAATTCTTGACGCATATTAAAACGCGTACTTTTATTATGACTCCACCATCCGGAAAATTTATTTAGTGATTTGTTGTGTGCATGTTTTTCGTGTACAAATAATCCTGCTAAACTACCAGGTCCGGAGTTTAGATATTTATAGGTACACCAAGCTGCAAAATCAACTCCTGAGTTGTGTAGTTCTGGAGAAATGTTTCCAGCACCATGAGCTAAATCTATACCAACCATACAGTTTTTAGCATGACCTAGCTCAGCAATTTTTTTAATGTCTAAATACTGTCCTGTATAATAATTTACTCCGCCAATTAACAATAATGCAACTTCATCACCTTGTACTTCAAGGATATTTTCTAAATCCTCCATTCGTAATAATTCTTCACCATCACGAGGTTTCCATTCAATTAAACCTTCTTTTGGGTCAAAACCATGAAACCGCAATTGAGATTCTACAGCATATTTGTCTGATGGAAACGCATCGGATTCAATAACAATTTTGAATTTTGTTTTTGTAGGTTGATAAAACGACACCATTAACAAATGTAAATTTGTTGTTAATGTATTCATTGTTACAACTTCAATAGGTTTGGCACCTACTATTTTTGCCATAGATTCTGTTAAGAATTCATGATACGGCATCCATGGGTTTTTGGCCTCAAAATGGCCTTCTACACCAAAGTTAGCCCAATCTTCTAATTCTTGATTGATGTATGTTTTGGTAGATTTTGGCTGTAAACCTAATGAGTTACCACACATATATATCCAATCATTTCCATTTTTGTCTTTTGGAATATGAAATTCATTACGCATGTGTGCTATGCTATCGTTTTGATCTAAGCTTTTCGCGAATTCTAAACTAGCTTTAAATTGTATTGACATTACTTTTGTTTTAATAATTGAAACAGTGTTTCACAAAAATATTAAAAATTGTTTGAAATCAAATAGTAGTTGTTAATGATGTTATAAACTGTTAATTATTAATGTTGTATATTTAAAAAAGATGAATATTTCTAAAATTATAGCACAGTTAAAATATTTGTTTTTTTCAAAAGAGGAAACAGATGATTTGTTCTATAAACATAAGCTGAAGTTAATTTCTAATGTGTTAATTGTATTTGTTGTTATGCAATTGATGTCGATTATTTTTTCTGCTGTTTTTTCTGCTGGTGAGTTAATAGGATTTTATATATATGCGTTAATAGTAAACACAAGTTTATTGTGTTTGTTAAAGAAGAACGCCAAAGTTAACGTGGTTTCAGTAATATTCATATTGGCAAACTGGTTGCCTACACCATTTTTTATTGGTTTTTATGGTGATCCATACATGACTAATAACTTATGGGTTGTTGCTTTATCATTACTTGCTTTATTTATATTAGGAAAAAAATGGCGTTTAATAGCTGTGTCATATGGAGCAATAAATATCT
>CAJXHW010000119.1 GCA_913054565.1 uncultured Kordia sp.
AATTTCCATGAAATCTGAAGTAGCTCCTTTTTTTACTTTATTTGATTTTACAGCACCAGCTTCTTGAATTGCCCCACCAAAAAGTAATAATTTTTCTGTTAATGTTGTTTTACCAGCATCGGGGTGAGATATGATACCAAAGGTTCTTCTTTTTGCAATTTCGTCTTGTAAACTCATTTGTAGCAGTATATTTAGCGTGTGCAAATGTAATTATTTCAATGCTTTTGTTTCAGTATTTACAAAAGTTTATTTCTTGATTTGTTGTAATTTATTATTGTTTTATTGATGTGATAAAAACGAAATGCTAATATTTTTCATATTTTTGTGGGTATGACCGAAGAACAAGTAATTTTAGTTGATGAAAACGACGTGCAAATTGGGCTAATGCCCAAAATGGAAGCGCATGAAAAAGCTGTGTTGCATCGTGCGTTTTCAGTTTTTATATTTAATAAAAACAATGAATTAATGTTACAGCAAAGAGCTTTAGACAAATACCATTCACCAGGATTATGGACTAATACTTGTTGCAGTCATCAGCGTGATGGGGAAAGTAATTTAAGCGCAGGAAAGCGTCGTTTGTTTGAAGAAATGGGGTTTGTGACAGAGCTTAAAGAAACGACATCATTTATATACAAAGCACCGTTTGATAATGGTTTGACAGAACATGAGTTAGATCATATATTAATAGGGTCATATGATGGAGTGCCAGAGCCAAATGAAAAAGAAGTAGGGGGATGGAAGTGGATGAATCTGGAAGCTGTAAAATTAGATGTTGTTGCCCAACCTGAAATTTATACTGAATGGTTTAAAATTATTTTTGATAAATTTTATAATTTTTTAAAACAAGATTAAATGGCTGTTACGGTAAGTAGAAAAGCACATTTTAACGCAGCACATCGGTTGTATAATAAAGAGTGGTCTGACGCTAAAAATAAAGAAGTATTTGGCTTGTGTAACAATCCCAATTACCACGGGCATAACTATGACCTTATTGTGAGCTTAACTGGTGAAGTAGATGTAGAAACTGGTTTTGTATATGATATGAAACTGTTAAAAGAGATTATTTGTGAAAAGGTTGAAAAAAATCTAGATCACAAAAATTTGAATTTAGATGTGCCTTATTTCAAGGAAATAAACCCAACAGCAGAAAACATTGTAATATTTATTTGGAATATTCTTAGAACTGAATTTCCGAAACATTTAAAATTAGAAGTAAGGTTGTATGAAACTCCAAGAAACTTCGTAACCTACTCAGCATAATTTATGGTCAACTGGTATCCAATTAAATTTTCACCTATTCTTAAAGAAAAAATATGGGGAGGCACAAAACTAAATACTGTTTTAGGAAAAGCATCTAAACTAGATAATATAGGTGAGAGCTGGGAAATATCATCAGTTAAAAACAATGAATCTATTGTTGTTAATGGTGAGTTTAACGGAAAAACATTAAAGGAGTTAATTAAAAAGTATAAAGATGAATTGGTAGGAAATGTTGTTTACAAAACATTTAAAAACAATTTTCCGCTACTCATAAAATTTATTGATGCCAAAACGGACTTGTCTGTTCAGTTACACCCAAATGATATTTTAGCGAAAAAACGTCATAACTCATACGGAAAAACTGAAATGTGGTATATTATGCAGGCTGAGAAATCATCTCGATTAATATTAGGATTTCATAATGGAATTACGCCTTCAGATTATCAAAAACATTTAAAAGATAAAACATTACCGAGCATATTAAATGAAGTAACAGTAAGTGAAGGTGATACTTTTTTTATTCCTACTGGTACAATACACGCTATTGGTAAAGGGGTAATGTTAGCAGAAATACAACAAACATCAGATATTACATACCGTGTTTATGATTGGGACAGAAAACAAGCAGACGGCAAGTCAAGAACCTTGCACAAACGTGAAGCTTTAGAAGCTATAAATTTTGGATTTAAAGGTGAGAAAATGGTGTATGATAAAGAGGAGAATATATCAAACCCTTTAGTGTCGTGTAATTATTTTACGACAAACTACTTACATATCACTTCAAATCAAGAAATTAACAATAAAGATAAAGATTCATTTGTAATTTATATGTGCATTGAAGGTGCAGCAACCCTAAACGGGTATGAGTTTGAAGAAACAATACAGTTTGGTGAAACAATATTAATTCCTGCATCATTAAAACAATTTGATATAATTACAGATAATGTGAAATTTTTGGAAGTTTTTATATAACCCTATCAGGTTAATGATTACTTTTGCACCAGCTAAAAAAATATAATTATGGCAAGTATTAAGAATTTAAAGAAAGATGTAAACTTTGTTTTTGGAGATATAATTGAGGCGGTTTACGTTTGGCAATTAACAAATCCAGAAAAAGATGCAACGTCTTCTGAAACAATTATTGATGAAGCAATTGTAGCTTTTGATGAATCTATGGAGCAAATTAATGCCAAAGGTATTGATAATAAGAAAGTTCACTTTTCAAACTTAAAGAAGTCAATAGAGACAAAGGGTCGTGCTTTAATTGACAAAATAAATAAGTTGTAAAAAAAAGTAAAAAGTGTTTGCAAATATAAAAATCAAAGTTATATTTGCACTCGCAATGCCGATGTAGCTCAGCTGGCTAGAGCAGCTGATTTGTAATCAGCAGGTCGGAGGTTCGAGTCCTCTCATCGGCTCAGTAAAAAGAGTAAGTTCTTTAAATAGTGAAAATAAAAATTGGGGAGATTCCAGAGCGGCCAAACGGGGCGGACTGTAACTCCGCTGTCTTTCGACTTCGCAGGTTCGAATCCTGCTCTCCCCACCAGAATTTCTGTGTAAACAGAGATACGATTTTTAAAACTGAGTAATTAGTACGTCAAGCTTCAACTTTTGAATATTGAAGAAAGGTTTTAAATTCGCGAGAGTAGCTCAGCTGGTAGAGCGTCAGCCTTCCAAGCTGAATGTCGCCGGTTCGAACCCGGTCTCTCGCTCAAATTAGGTAAAAAGGATTTTCTGAAAAGAAGGTCCTTTTTTTTTGTAATATGCTGGACAAAGAAATGATATGTTTCCAGAAACAAGAAAACCTTCCCTTTGGATGATAGATTTTCAGCCCACTCAAAGAACCATAATTGAGGAAGTTGTTTTCTTAATGGAGAGAAAGTGAAATTAAAAATAGTCCTATTACTATAAAATGTAGATGAAAAGTCTGATTAATTCCATTGAATAGTTTTACGAATTTTTTTTAGTGTATGCTGCTAAAAGCGATTGTGTTTGTCTATTTAGGTTTCTTTTAAAAAACGAAGTGCCTCCTAATAATTTTCCTTTTAAACCCATAGCTTGCGAAGCCCATTTGTGTACATTAAAAACATCTGTATGTTTTGAAATTTTACCCTCTTTAAATTCAAAAGTAGCATCTATTTTATTTAAGACTTTATTTCCTGTTGCAGAAAATATGTAGCTAGCTTCCCAATGTGCTGAGGTTTCTGTAACTTGATTATAGTTTAATGAAAAGCCTTTTGCTTTTGAGCAAATCATTCGCCACATGTTTTTTGCGTCATTTCCTTTAAGAGTTCCAAAAGCGGGATCGGTAAACTCAATATCATCATGATATAAGGAAAGCATTGTATCAACATCTAGTTTTTGAAAAGCAGTATAAAATTGTTCTATAATCTCTTTTTGGCGCATGTGTTATTAATTAAAGTTAGAAAAATCATGTTGAGGCTTAACCTCATAAGGGAGCTTGTTGTATTCAAAAACTCGCGCGTTTAAATGGCCATCAAGTGTTATTGTGGCACCGTTTACAGTAAGCCAACTGCCTTCACGTAATCCAATTACAGGAACAGTATTAAATTTATGAAATTCCTTAATACGTGTTTCTCTTGTTTCTCCTTTATGAGTAGATGTTGGGTCAGGATCTAAGTAATGCGGGTTAATATTGAATGGAACACAGCCTAAAGTTAAAAAACTAGGTGGGTGAACTATTGGCATATCATTCGTTGTATTCATGGTTAACCCACAAATATTGCTTCCAGCGCTAGTACCTAAGTAAGGAGTGCCAGTTGTAATTACATTTTTTAGGGTAGACATCACTTTATACTTGTAAAGTTGTGAAACTAATAAAAATGTATTTCCTCCTCCTGTAAAGATTCCCTGCGCATTTTTTAAGCCTTCATTATAATCCTCAAATTCGTGTAACCCTTTTACCTTAATGTTAAGCGTTGCGAATGCTTTTTTGGCAATAGCAGTATACTCATCATGGCTAATTCCACCTGGTCTCGCAAATGGGATAAAAATAATTTCCGTACAGTTGTTAAAATGTTGTTTTAGGGTTGGTAATAAATATTCAAGGTATCCGCTTCCGTGTATGGTAGAAGTGCTTGCTATGATTAGTTTTTTCATGTATATGTACTAAAATATGTATGATTGTAAATTTACGTATTATTAATGTTTAACAAAACTTTAGATTGAAATAAAGATTTGTTTAACACATTATGATGTTGTTTTATGGTGTGAAAAAACAGCTATATTATATTTTTTTATTAAGCACTATTGGTGTGTTTAGTCTGACATTGTTAAAGGGGGAAATAACTAATTTCAATGATGTTGAAGGGATTCATGTGTTTAATAAAACTCATCAGGAATATACAATTACAGATGCAGAAGGGCGGTTTTCAATTCCGGTAAGACGTCAAGACACCATTGTTTTTAGTGCGTTACAATATCATTTGGAAGAAATAATAGTGACGGAATCTATTTTGAATAAAGAGTTAATTCATGTTTTTCTTGAAACGAAAGTGAATGAGTTGGATGAGGTGTACATTGGGTATGAGCTTACAGGGAATTTAATTACAGATAGTAAACAGATTAAAACTATAAAACCTATTGAGTTTGGAATGACAGATGCTTTTAGAGGTTTAGGAGAAAATAAAGAACAACGACCTACAGGTTCACAATCAGGTATTAAAAACGAAACTCTCCCAACGTCAAATGGAGCAGATATTTTAGGATTAATAAAGTTTATTGGAGCACAAATTCCTAAAAAAAATAAAGCGGTTATCCGAAAAGTTATCCCTTTAAAATACTCTAGAGATGATTTAGAGTTGTATTTTGGTAAACAGTTTATGTTAAAAGATCTTGATTTAAGAGAACATGATTGTGAACGATTTATTCAATTTACTGAGTTTGATGAACAATTAATTATGAGTTTAAATAAAAGAGATAAGTTTGCTTTAGTAAATAGGTTACTTGAATTACGAAAAACGTTTATTACGCTAGAATGAAATTTACACGATATTTATTTTTATTATTCCCTATCATAACATTTAGTCAATCTTTATTAAAAGGTGAGATTGCTAATTCTGGTGATAATGAAGGTATTCATGTGTTTAATAAAACATTTCAAAAATATACCATTACAGATGCAAATGGAGGGTTTGAAATAGAGGTAAAACAAAACGATACTATTGTGTTTAGTGCAATACAATATCAACTGAAACAACTTGTGATTACTAAAAAAGTGTTAAGTGAAGATTACTTATACATTTTATTAGAAGATCAAGTAAATGAGCTGGATGCCATATATATTAAACCAAAGCTATCGGGAGATTTACTTGCAGATACGCAACGTATAAAAACTAAAGAATTATTTACAGCAAAAACATTAGGGTTGCCAAATGCACATGTTAAACCACCAACGGCGTCTGAACGAAAACTTTATACAGCAACACATTCTGGAGGTGGAATAATCCCAGTAGATGCGATTATTAATGCCATAACCGGGCGAACAAAAATGTTGAAAAGACATGTGCAGTTAGAACGAAAAACTAATTTGGAAAATAAGGTATACAGCATTTTCGAAAACACAATGTATTATGATTTCAAAATACCAAAAACAAAACTATACGATTTTCTGTATTATGCTTCATCAGATGAACTCTTTAGTCAAGTTGTTAAAACAAAAAGTAATATTATCATTTATGATTTCTTGAAAAATAAATCT
>CAJXHW010000120.1 GCA_913054565.1 uncultured Kordia sp.
TTTTAAATAACTAATAGCATTTTCTTTATTTAAAAATAATTCTTTACAATAAGAAACACTATTACCTAGCTGATATTCGTTCTTATCTTTTAAAAAAGTAAAGTCAAACTTATAATCATAGTTAGTTGTTAAAGTACAAACACCTGTTATTTCTAAATGTTCTATCTTCTCTTCTATTATAGTAGGTAAATATTTATCAACCAACCAGACGGGTTGCATTAATTTAATATTTTGTAAATTTCTATCTTTACTCATTTTCATTTGTTTTAGGTGGTATTATTTCTATTTCTTCTTGAGGTATGAAATTAATCATTTTTGCTGCATTTTCATGATAACGTCTAGTATAAGTTCTCATTTTATCTATCAAAGATAAAGGTGTTGAATCTTTCCAATTTATATAACTTATATTTGAAATATATTTTTCAACCACAATAGTAGGATTATCAAATAATGATTTAAGGTAATCTGAATCAACATTTTTAAATATAATATCTAAATTACCACGTTTATTAAGTACTTTAAATACAACTTTAATAAAATCATACCACTCAACATGTACATTACCATTTTTAGTAGAAGTAAGTTTCATATTTAAAAGTAATACTCCTTGATCAACAAGATGTTGTAAACTATAATCAAAACCTAAAGGTTCTCCTAATTCTTCATGTAACTGTTTAGTTTCTTTTGGTATAACTATTAATTTATCACTACCGTAAGCTCTACCATTAGATACTGGAGTACCATCCCATAAAGTCATATTACTAGGAGAATCTCCTAATAATACAACTTTAACATCTTTCAATGCAGTTTCTTTAAATACTCTAAAGATATTTTCTTTTTTAGGATATACTTCTGTTATTTTACGATCTGAAGCTATTTGATTACTTAGTTTTTTAAATGAATCAGTTTGAAAATATGGGTATAATGCTTCAACCCAATCTTCAGTCATTAAAGTTTGTAATTTAGCTTTTGTCATTGTCTTTAATTTTTATTTTAAGTATTACTGATGATACTTTTTTAGCTTTATATAAGTTACTTAAAATAGTTTCTACTTCTTTTAACTGTTGTAATTCTTGATGTGTAAAATGATCACTGTTGCGTTTTAGATTTCTAACATTGTTTAATATAGCAGCAATTCTACCAAATAACCAATTTCTAGGAATTATTATTTTTTGTATTTTAGTTCTTTTCATAATATTTATTTGCTTGTTCAATTAAATATTCATCACTATAGTATTTACTCATACAATGTTTTAATACTGATTGAATCATAAAATCTTCTTTAGGTTCTTGATTTTTAGGAAATAAATGTACTTCGTAAAATCTACCTGGTAAATCAACTGAACCTTTAATATGAAGTTCTAAGTCTTTATCTACTTCTTCTATTGTTTTATACATAACTAAATAATTTTTCTAACCATTTATTTAATTCTTTAGAACTATCTTTTACATCAGCTATACATTCTCTAACATCTCTTTTAGGATACCATACAACATAACCTTTTTGTCCTACACGAAGATCAATTCCTAGTCCAGAAGTCTTATTACCTAGTGGTTTATTACCAGTGTACTTAAACCAATAATGTTTACCATTATTTTTAGTTTTATAATTAAATGTATTTATTAATTCATATCTTAAATCTTCAGGAATTGCTTTAAAACCATCTAAATCACCATGTCTATCTACATCTATAACTACATACCCCTCTGAAGGTGTTACAGCCAGAGAGAAACCCTCTGGAACTGTACCTTCATAATATATTTCATCTGGAATCATCCCCCACTTCACGATTGGGCGTTTTCCGTTTAGTAAGAAACTTTTCATAATTTAAAATTTATATTGTTTTTTTGCTGATGGATGTTTCCACCATTCACCATATAGATTATCTTCTGCATAATCAAATACTCTTTTTATTTCACTTACATAATCAGTTCTGTTGACTGGTATTTTAATAAATGATTTATCTACAGCATTAATAACGTCAGTTTCATCTATCATATCTCCTTCAAGATCACCTAAATATAATGCATATCCGCATAAGGTAACACAAGCTGAATTTAAACCACTACCAATACCTAAATTGAAATTTAATTTATTATCTGTAATAAATTGTGTTAATTTTTCTGTTTTTTCTTCTACGTTCATATCAAATATTGTTATAAGGATTATCTTTAATCCATTGTTCTAAAAATGATTCTAATTCTGAAGGTTCTAAACCTAGTTCTTCAAATTTATCTTTGTTACCTATTCTTGCCCAAGTTCTAAAATCGTTATTTAATTGGGCATGATCGCTGCTTTTATTAGGGTTTTGTAAAGCATTTAAGAGATCGTCTATTGATTTACTCATGTTATATTTCTTTTATTTTTGTTTTTAATAATTCAATTTGTGTATCAGATATTTCATGTGTTTCTAACCATACTTCACAAATTTGTTTTACAATTAAGGTATTAGCTTGTGTAACTTTTAATTTTTCATTGAAGTTTTCAGAACTGAAAATACTATTGTATTTTTGCAATGAACCAATAAGTTCAATGTATTTTTTAACTACAGCATCAGTATTATATCCTCTTCTATAGTATTTAAAACATCTTTCTAATTGTCTTAATATTCTACTTATTTGCCAAATTTCAGTGCTATAAAAAGCAACATTCCATTTGTTCCAAGTAGCTATTTTATCATCTGAAGTTTTATCAGATAAATCTAAATACTGTTTAGTTTCAATATCATAACCTTTACATATAATATCCATATCAAAACTGGACATGACAGAAAATATATTATCACAATTCTTTTTAACTATAATATTTATTTCAACACAAGTATTGTAATAAAATTTTATTGTAGTTAATCCGAACTTTTTAAAATTATCATAAGGATTATTTATATATCTTTCACATTTCCATTGTTCTAACGGATCTAAGATTTGAAATTTATCATTGTGGTACATTGCAAATAACAACTTAGTAAATTGTTTATCATCATATAAAAAGACATCTATATCTTGTCCTTCAAAATAATCTAATAAACAGCTACCAGTTATACAACCTTTAACATCTTGTTCTTTGATCCATTGTATGGCATTATTAATATTTTCTTTCATATTATTATATTAAAAAACGGCTACTGATTTTCACCAATAGCCGTTTAATTTTAGTAAGTGTTAATTAATTAATCTAATAAGTCAATCGTTTCTGATACTGCATCAACTACTTCTTTTAAAGTATAAAGTTTAGTTAATTTAACTACATCTTCTTCAAAGAATAATCCAAACTCTTCAAATTCACTTAATACAGTAAATTGTTGTAAGAAATTATTAATTTTATCAACTCTAGTTGAATCTTTTTGAAAATCAATAAAAGCCAATGCTTCAGTTGCTAACTTATCTTTAGTAGGTTGTTTAACCTCTTTAGGACTATCTACAAATTTAGTAGGTTTGTTCTTATCAATAAAATCAGCTACTTCTCTTTGTAGATCAGCAATACTATCAACTTTAGTTTCTTTAAAGTTTTTATCTTTTGCCATTTTAGCAAAAGTTACAACATATTCAGCATGTTGTTGTGCTAATACAAATCCTGCATTAAATACAGGTTGTTCTTTTTTATTTGACAAATAGCCACCATTAACTAATTGTAATTTACCTTTTTTTAAAAATTGTTTACTCATTTTTATTTATTTATTTGTTTAAATATTTAACCCATCCATCAATACGTTCTTCTTCTTCAGGTTCAAACCATCTTGAATAACCTGCTAATTCTGTTGTATCTCTAGTATGGAATGAAATTAATTTATTAATTTTCCATTTACATAATTTTTTACCATCTTCATCTGATATTTTAGTATTTGTATTCCAAGGGTAACCTGGATTATCATTATCACCAAATACAATAGCTGTTTTATATCTTCTTTCTTCTGCTGTTACTAATGCTTTAAAGAATTTTTGATCGTTACCCATACCCATACTATAAATATTTTCTACATCTAATGTGTGAACTTCTTCATATGTGAATAATTGGGAACTTGATCCTGTAATTAGTATATCTGCATAAAATGTTTCAGATAAATTTCTAGCTAATGCTAAACATGTTGATGATACAGCTTTAGGAATACTCCCTGATATATCAATAATAATTAAATTTCTATTAGGTGGTGTAAATTCCATACCACCATACATACCTTCTAATTTCTTATTATACATATTATCATTAAACACTGCAAAATTATGAATGTTTGTATGAATAGCATCTTCAATTTCACCTAACCATATAGGAAATACATTTAGATTTTTCAACACATTAATATCAACATAACAAGAACTATCTTTTATGTAATCTTTAAGTTGAGTTCCACCTTCTGATAAAGACATACCAAAATCTGGATCTTCTATATAATCAGCCCAACCTTCTGATGACATTTCAATAACTGGAGCAGTTCCATAAGTATATGAGAAATCTTCAAGATCTATGAAACCATTATCTTCTAATATCTTTTTAAAGTTAAAAGGATATCCTGAATCAATAGCTGCTTGATATAACACTTCGTACTCTAATATTCTAACTAAATACTTTTCAGATTTAGGTTCACCGAATATAAAAGGTATACCTATAGGAATATCTTTTATTTCAGCTTTATTAGTTACGAAATATACATGAGGCAACTTTATTTTTTTACTTTCAAGTAATTTCATTATAATTTAGTTTTTGTTTTACGTGCTACCTTTTTCTTTGGTGGAGCTTTCCTTTTTGGTTTTGTTACAGGTGTTTCAACTTTTATATTATTTTTATATCTAATTAAATCTACCCATTTGATAGTTTCATTAGGTTTTAAAGTTTTTCTACCTTTTAAAGTAATAGGTTCTTTTGTAGTATTTGTAATTAATTCTGAAAGAATTACATCTATTTCTTTTTTATATGGTGTTGGTACATTTTTAATTACCATATTTACAGCTTTATCTACACTTCTAGGTGTATTGAAGTTATTTGTACTAAATGTTTCATTAGTTATCAAATTACTTAATTTATTACCTATACTAGTAGTTATACCATATTTACCAACCATATAATCAATCCATAGATTTTTATCAAATTTTACATCATACCATAAAAACCTTTCTTTAATTTGAGGTGTTAGTGGAGTCATACCTTGAGGATTAGCTGCAGCAACAATCATAATATTAGGTAAAGGTTTACCAGATATGAATTTACGTTGTTCTAACATTGTTAAACATGCATTTAATACTATAGGGTTACCATTTAATAACTCATCAAAGAATAAAATATCTCCATCTTTTAAATTCTCTAACTTATCAAAGTTGAAGTAGCTCATTTTTTTAGTGTCTTTATCTGGCATAGCTATACCTGATATTTCAAAAGGTGACATTTGTGAAGTAATTAACTCAACCAATTGTACATCTTTTTCTTTTGCAAATTCTTCAATAAATACAGTTTTACCTAATCCTGGGTTACCTATAAATAAAGGTACAACTGATTTTCTTAGATCTTCATTTACATATACTTTTTCTAATATCTCTTTAATTCTTTTCATTTATCTAATTTCTATTACATTATCTATAAATATTCTCTCTATTTGCCAATGTTCTTCTAAAATATCATCTGGATGTTCTTCTTGTGAATATACACTTGTAAATATATTTTGTAATTCTTCTTCAGTAAGTCCTACAGAGTGAGGTATTTTAAATAAACCTATATGCAAACCTTCATTATCAATTACTTGAGTTATTTCAAATTTATTATTAATTGTTTTTGTAAACAAATCTTGTAATGCTGTCATTTTAGTTCATTAAGGGTTAATATTTCTTCTTCGTCTTTAGGTAATGTCCAAAGTTCAGTTTCTTTTGGTATATCGTGATTATATTCATCTGATAATTGTTGTCTCCGCGTTTCTGTTTTCATCAAAATATGATAAAGTTTTTTACTCTTAGTTACTTTATGGACACGTAAAATCAAATTTTTATAATC
>CAJXHW010000121.1 GCA_913054565.1 uncultured Kordia sp.
TCAGACGTGTGCTCTTCCGATCTGGGGTTATAGGCTTTATTGGTTTTATAGTTTTGTTTAAGGTATTCAAGTTTATAATTTCTTAACATGGAACATTATTTCATAATAGCATGATTAAATAGTTACTTCATTTTTTGAGGTAATTTTAATTTCTGATTGGTATGTAACTATTGAGTTTTTAGCAATAGACTTAGTAATCCAAACATTTGCACCAATAATACTATTCTCACCAATAGTGATGTCACCTCCTAAAATGGTAGCATTGGCGTAAATAGTTACATTGTCTTCAACTGTAGGATGTCTTTTTGTGTCACTTAAACTTTTCTTGACTTGAATACCACCTAAAGTAACTCCCTGAAATATGGTCACGCTATTTCTTATGATTGTAGTTTCTCCTATTACAATACCAGTAGCATGATCTATAAAAAAGGAATCACCAATAGTTGCTCCAGGGTGAATATCAGTACCAGTTAATCCGTGAGCATATTCACTCATCATTCGTGGGATAATTGGAACATTTAATAAAAATAATTCTCTACTTATGCGATAAATTGCGATGGCATGAAACCCAGGGTAGGCCAAGTAAATTTCGTTTAAGCTTTTAGCAGCAGGGTCACTTTTATAAGCTGCCAGAGCGTCTAAATCTAATCGTATACGAATGATTTCTAATTTAGAAACAAATTGTTGCCAGATATGTTCTCCATTATTGATAGACAGTTGTGATGTGAGTTCAAAAAAGACTTTTTTTAAGGATATCAGTTCTTTTTCTTGTGCTTTTTTCTCATCAAAAAGGGTATAAAATAAGCCTTTGGTGAACATAGCAACGGTATCTTTTATACGAATATTATAAGTGCTTTTTTTGCTTTCTTTTTCTAACAGTAAACTCATGATGTTATAATTATTCCGGTGCTAATTCTAATTTGAAACCATTTAAACTTGTGGTAATTGCAATTTGACCCCCTAATCGACTATTGTCTTTAACATAAAAGGCTTCTACTAGTATGGCATCTTCATCATCACCCATTTCTAGCAGTTCATAATTGGATGTTATATAACATTGGCAAGAGGTACAAATAGCCATACCGCCACAAATACCAATTGTTCCTTCTTGGACTAGTTCATATGAGCTGACTACTTCCATTAGATTCATAGTTATGTCTGTTGGCGCTAATGCGTTATGGGTTTTTCCTTGACGGTCAGTAATATGTAATGTGATATCTGACATAATGTTTCTTGTTAGTTTATATTTCTAATACAGAGACTTTTGGTTTTTGATTAATTTTTATTACTTCAGATTTTTTAGCAATCTTTTTAGAACCATCAAACCCTTCAACACCACCAACGGTTGTATATTTCATCACGTACTTTTTATCAGGATTGATTAATTTATACGCATATTGAACGGCTATTGTAGCTTCATGGAAACCACATAAAATCAGTTTCAATTTACCAGGATATGTGTTTACATCTCCAATGGCATATACTCCAGGAATGTTTGTACTATAATCTAAGCTGTTATTTACTACTATTGCATTTTTTTCTATTTCTAGCCCCCATTCTCCAATAGGACCAAGTTTAGGTGATAAACCGAATAAAGGAATAAAATGATCACATTCTTTTACTATACTCCCTTCTACTTTATGATTTATAGTTACGGCATTTACATGCTTATCACCATGAATTTCTTTTACTTCAGCCTCTGTGATTAAGTTGATTTTGCCTTGTTTAGATAATGCAACAACTTTTTCCACAGAGTCTAATGCGCCTCTAAAATCATTACGTCTGTGAATTAACGATACCTCACTAGCTACATCAGCTAAAAATATAGACCAATCTAGAGCAGAATCACCACCACCAGAAATAACCACTCGTTTGTTACGGTAAAATTCAGGGTCTCTAATAATATATTCAACACCATGATCTTCATAATTTGTAATGTTTTCAATTGGAGGTTTTCTTGGTTCAAAAGAACCTAATCCGCCAGCAATAAATACAACAGGTGCTTGATGTTTAGTACCTCTGCTTGTAGTCACTATAAAAGAACCGTCATCTTGTTTTTCAATAGTTTCAGCACGTTCTCCTAAGGTGTATCCTGGTTCAAATGGTTTTATTTGTGCAGATAAATTATCTATTAAATCTCCTGCTAAAACTTCTGGAAATGCAGGAATATCATAAATAGGTTTTTTAGGATAAATTTCTGAACATTGCCCTCCGGGTTGAGGTAGTGCATCTATTAGATGACAACGCAATTTTAATAATCCTGCTTCAAAAACGGTAAACATTCCTACTGGTCCTGCTCCGATTATAAGTATATCTGTTTTAATCATTTTATTCTGTTATTAAACTTTTTGTTAATTGATTTAAAAGGGTTACTTTTTCTTTAAAACTTAGTTTTAATGTTTGTCTATAATTATTTAAATTTTCAGCTAATGAATTGATGTCATCTGGAATAACATCTTCAAATAACTGACGCAATCGTTTTGCCATTGTAGGTGATTTGCCATTTGTTGAGATTGCAATTTTCACATTTCCTTTTGTTACTATACCTCCTAAGAAGAAATCACATAATTCAGGCGTATCAGCAATATTGACTAATATGTTTCTGACTTTCGCTTCTTTCTGAATAATCTTATTTACTTCTTTGTTGCTAGTAGCGCCTATTACCAAGTGTTGATTTTGTAAAGAAAAATAATGATAAGTTCCATGTATGATTTTTACTTGATGCCTTTTAGCTAATATTAATAACTCGGCATCAAATTCCTTTGCTAACAATGTAACTTTTGCATTAGGGCTAGATTTCAACAAAAAGCCTAGTTTTTCAAATGCTACATTTCCACCGCCAACAATCAATACATTTAATTGGTGTACTTTTAAGAATATTGGGTACAATTCATTTTGTTGTTCTACTATCATAACACTAACTCTTTTGTGATAACCTCATTTTTAACTTTTGCTAGTTGTGCTCTATGGCTTACAACTTCACCAAAAACTATAATTGCTGGGTTGGAGAGGTTGTTTTTATACACTACTTTTTCAATAGTATCAACCGTACCAATACCTATTTTTTCTCTAACAGTTGTACCATTTTGAATAACGGCAACTGGTAAGTTGTTTTTTCCTTGCTTTTGAAATAATTTTACTATTTCAGGTAACTTAGCCATCCCCATTAAGATAACAACTGTTGCATTAGATTTTGTGGATAGTGCAATATCTTCAGACAATTTGTGCTGTTTGTTAGTACCTGTAATTACCCAAAAACTTTCCGCACTTCCACGTTTTGTTAAAGGGATGTTTTGATAAGCAGGAACCGCTAATGATGATGAAATTCCAGGGACTATTGCTGTTTCTAATCCAAAACTTGCTGCATATTCCATTTCTTCAGCACCACGACCAAAAATAAAAGGATCACCACCTTTTAAACGCACGACATGTCCGTTAGATTTTGCTCTAGCAACTATCAGTTCGTTAATTTGTTCTTGTTTGTATTTATAGCAACCTCTTCGTTTTCCAACAAAAATTAATTCTGCACTTGGCTTTGTATAATCAAGTAGGTTTTCATTCACTAATGCATCATATAAAACGACGTCAGCACGTTTAAGTACTTTTACAGCTTTTAATGTAATCAAGTCCGGATCTCCAGGACCAGCTCCAACTACAGTTAATTTAGCCGATTTTTGAGTAATACTGATATTAGTTTTCATGTTCTATTTGTTTTAATCTGAATGCATCTACTTGTTTGTAAAAAGCTTTTACTTGAGTTAAATAGTTTTTTGTAAATTCTTCAGTAGGTTCATTTTCTTTTATTTGATATACCAGTTCAGAAAATGTTCCTGTAAGTTCAATTTTATAGGGTGTAACAAAATGTTCGTCAAATGATTTAATAATTCCTATTTGCGTATTAGTTTTTACACCTTCAGCTGTTAATAATGCCTTGGCAGTATTTACTAAAGCAGTATAGGAATAGTAAATACTATCTGACCATTGCTTTTTTAACAAAGACTCTTCTGCATTTTCTAATTTTTCTTCACTTTCAAATAGTAAGGTTGCTACTAAATCTATTACGACTCCAGCGCATTCTCCAACACCAATTGCCTTGATGTATTTTTGATCATGCCCCCAATCAATAAAATCACTGTCTTCTAAACTTGTTAAGTCTGCTAATGGTTTTAATAGCTCATAGAAATATATTTTTCCCAAACGATCATAATAATTTAAAAAGAGTTCATTTTCTTTAACGTTTTTATCGTAATCATTTAAAATTAAACGAAGTGCTTCTGGACCTCTTTTACTTGGTATTTTTATGACTTTATCGGAAAAACGCCCTTGACCGTTTCCTGAAATTCCACCTCCTAATAATATTTGTATGGCTGGGGCTAATAAAGCTCCTACTTTTATGGACATCCCTTGAAAACCAATTTGCGCCATGTTATGCTGTCCACATGCATTCATACAACCGCTAATTTTGATAGCGATTTCATGGTTGTTTACATAGTGAGGGTACTCTTTTTTTAGCACATTTTCTAACACAGCAGCAATACCGGTGCTACTAGAAATACCTAAATTACAGGTGTCAGTGCCTGGGCAAGCGGTGATATCTTGTGTGCTATTGTAACCAAGTTCTGCAAACCCTATTTTATCTAATTCAACATAAAATAAGGGTAACAGTTCTTCTTTTACATGTCGAATTAAAATATCTTGACGTAGCGTTAATCGCAATTCATTATTGGCATACTTCTTAATTAAATCGGCTAACAACCTTGCTTTAGGCGTGTAAAAATCACCTAAATGAACTTTTATACCAATAGCAAACAAACCCTCTTGTTTTTGTTTAATGACATTTGATGCTTTCCATAATTCAAAGGCTTTTTGGTCATTAATTTTAATAGCAGGAACTGTAATAGGGTTTATTTCAATAGCCTTATCAAATTCACCTGTATCAATAGGATATGTTTGATATGCTAATGCTTTTTGTTCTTCTTCAACTAAAGCTATAAGGCCGTTTAAACCTATATCTTTAACTAAGAATTTCATTCTAGCTTTTGCTCGTTTTAAACGTTCTCCATTTCTATCAAAAACACGTAACACGCCTTCAATAAAAGGAATTATTTTATCAGCCTCTAAAAAGTCATATGCAACATCAGCATGGCGTGGTTGTGATCCTAAACCACCAGCGATTAATACTTTAAACCCTTTTATTGTTTTACCATTAATAACTTTTGTTTTGGCAATAAGCCCTACATCATGAATAAAACTAATAGCAGTATCAGCATCAGTTCCTGAAAAAGAAATTTTAACTTTTCGTCCCATTTCTTGACAAATAGGGTTACGTAAGAAAAATTTAAAAGTAGCATCTGCATAAGGAGAAACATCAAACACTTCATTTACATCAATTCCAGCTGTTTCTGAAGCAGTTATATTTCTAACAGCATTACCACAAGCTTCACGTAAAGTAATATCGTTCTTTTCTAGTTTTGCCCATAATTCAGGGGTACGATCAAGACTTACGTGATGTATTTGTATATCTTGACGTGTTGTAATGTGTAATCGTCCTCTAGAATATTCATCAGATACATCTGCGATACGATGTAATTGCTCAGATGTAACTCGCCCAAAAGGTAATTTTATACGAATCATTTGTACTCCAAATTGTCGTTGCCCGTATACACCACGTGCTAAACGAAGACTTCTAAAACGTTCTTCATCAATTTTACCTTCTTTGAATAAACGAATTTTACGTTCCAATTCTAAGATGTCTTTTTCTACAATTGGGTTTTCTATTTCTGATCTAAAACTTTGCATGTTGTATTGTGTTTTTTGGCATAAAAAAAAGTCCTGATGACATGTGTCAAAAGGACTTTTTTATTAACCAACTTAATTTAAAAAATTGTCCTTATGTATTTGTGAAGTAAATGCATACAGCCCATCATCATTGTTTGTAACCTGTTATTTGAAATTGTGTAA